>NZ_JAZDXA010000014.1:0-108235 GCF_040170545.1 Sphingobium sp. MK2 | reverse complement strand
ACCAATTTCCTACTTCAGAACAGAACCTTACGCTACTCCTGCCAACCCTTCAGGCACCCCCTGATGAATAAGCCGGGCTAGTGAAATCCTCAAAAAATTTAGATCTGCTTCTAATTTAGTCGTTCATAACTCCACTAATCCAGCACGCAGTATATACTATCTGGCAGGCGGGCATACAGAAGTGATGGAAACATTCTTTTCTGCGGAAGATAGAAAGAAGATATCGGAAGCGGAAAAAGGTCTCCAAACCCGTGTAAAGAAGGCTGCTAAGCAGCATAAAGATGAGCTTGATAAACTTCTGGGGAAATTGAACGAAAAATATCAGGTTGAGTTGAGTTCTATTGAGAGCGGACGATCTTCAAAATTTCCGTTAGAAATCAAACTCACGGATAAAAGCGTTGATGTTCCGTTGAATGATTGGGGATCTGGAACGCAAAATAGAACGAGAATACTTATATCCGTATTAGAAGCAGTACGGATGAGGTCGTCGGTAACTGTTGAAGATAGATCAACACCTGTTTTTTTAGTGGAAGAACCAGAAAGCTTTTTGCATCCCTCTGCTCAAGCTGAATTTGGTCAGGTTTTAAACGGCTTAGCTGAAGAATTAGAAATTCAGATAATTGCTACCACGCATAGCCCTTATATGCTTAATCAAAATGATCCTTCAGCAAATTATCTCTTAGAAAGAAAAATTTTTCGAAATTTGCCTCGTGAAACGACTTTAAAAGATACTTCTGGCGGCGATTGGATGCTTCCGTTTGCTGAAAATTTAGGAATAGTTCCAAGCGAATTTAAAAGTTGGGAGCCCGTGTTTGCTGCGCATTCAAGTAAAGTTATATTAGTGGAGGGAGAAATAGACAAAAATTACTTTGAGCTTTTTCGAAAAAAGTATAAGTCGATATATTCTATTCCTGATAATGTAGATATAGTTCCTTACGGGGGAAAAGATTCTCTAAAGAATACATCCATATTACAGTTCATGATTAATAAGTTTGGTAAGGTTTTTATCACGTTTGATCTAGATGCGCGGACTGACGTAGAAAGTGCTCTTAAACGACTTGGTCTGTCAGATGGTTCTGATTATTGTGCCATAGGGCTGAATTCTGCGGGTAACGACTGCATAGAAGGACTTATTCCGAATTCAATTAAACAGAAAGTATATTCTGATAAGCATGAATTGGTCACGGCTATTTCTTCGCAGGATGTAAAAGCAAGAAATGCTGCTCGGTCACAAATAAAAAAGCATTTTTTTGATGAGTTTGAAAAAAATGTATTTTATGATAAAGATTTAGTGGAATTTAAAAAGTTATTTAATGTTATTTCAAAAGCATTTAGCTGAATATTGACGATAAATTTATCATGTTATATAAATTATTCGTCCCCTGAATTTTATTTCATGGTGGATTTGTGCGGTATGGAGTATGAACTCGATGTCAGTTATCGTTTACGTATGACCAAACTCAACCCCATCGAGTCCGAATTCGCCACGACCGAGGAAGCGGCGGCCTATGACGCATGGTTCCGTGCGGAGGTAGAAGCCGCGATGGCGTCAAACGAACCCGGTATCCCTCATGATGAAGCGATGGCCCGGATGCAGGCAATCATCGATCGGCGCAAAAGCAGCGACAGCCGTAAGATCGCTTAATGCTGCCGGTCATCTGGCAGCCCGGCGCGCTGCGAAAACTCGAAAATATCATCGACTATATTGAAGCGCACAATCCAACCGCCGCCGAGCGAATTGGCGCTATCATACGCCAGACGGCCGATCGCTTGCCCGATCATCCCTATATGTACCGGCCCGGTCGCGTCCCTGGCACGCGGGAAGCGGTCGTCCATCCCAACTATGTTCTCGTCTATCGCGTCAGAACGAACGCCATAGAGGTGCTGGCCGTCCATCACACCCGCCAGCAATATCCCTAAACTTCCCGTTCCCCGACGCAGGCCGGGGTCCAGTTCCGACCACAGAACAAACACCATTTTGTTCCCATTTTGTTCTTTCCTACATCCCCCCTTTCTGCCTACCCTTGCCGCAAACCCCATAGCCGGAGGCGCGCGCACTCATGTCGTACCACTTCCCCACCCTCACCCCGTCGCCCGAAACCCGCGCCGATGGCTGGAGCCCCGCGCGGCAGCGGCGCTTTCTCGAAACCCTCGCGGCCACCGGCGTCATCCGCCTCGCCTGCGAAGCCGTCCGCATCACGGCACGCTCGGCCTATAATCTGCGCATTCGTCAGGACGGCGCGGCCTTTCGCCTGGGTTGGGACGCGGCGATCCTCATTGCCCGCGCGCGGCTCGCCGATGATCTGATGGCCCGCGCCATCGTCGGCCAGACCGAAACCATCCGCAAGGATGAGGAGAATTTCGAAGTCACCCGCCACCGCCACGACAATCGCCTCGCCATGTCGATGCTCGCCCGGCTCGATCGCATGGCCGACTGCCCGACACCGGGCAGCGACGCCGCGCTCGCCCGCGTCGTCGCGCAGGATTTTGCCGCCTATCTCGACATGCTCTGCCCGGCCGACGAAGCGCAGGCGGAGGCTGACCAGCTCGGCCTGCCCCGCCCCGGCGCCGAAACGATGGCGCGCGACATGGACGATGCCCGCATGCTCGATGGCACCAGCCCCGCCACGCCCGAAGCGGTCGAAACCGCCGCCACCGCCCTGTCGCCCGGTGCCTCCGCCGCGCTCTTCGTCGCCGCGCGCATGACGCTGATGACCGGCACCGCCAAGGCCGCTTATCCGCCCTTCTCCGCCTTCCAGGAACGCTGTGAACTTCCGCCCGATCCGCCCCGCGAACCGGAGCTGGACCTCACCACCCTGCCGCCCGAAGAGGCCGTCACCCACTTGCGCGGCATCTGGTGGGACGAATTTCTCGAACAATGGCGCACCGATTATCCCCCTCCAGCCGGCTTCGACGGCGAGGAAAGCGACAGCGTCTATGAGATCGACGCCTATGAGCGTGACCTGACGCCGGAAGAAGAGGACGCCGTCACCGCCCGCATCGCCGCCGATCGCCGCCCCTATGAGGAAGCCGCCGCCCGCGCCCGCGACGCCTATTTCGGCACCGCCCGCGCCGCCGCATCGGGCTGAACGGGCGCGGCATCGGGTCGGCCGCGCGCATGGCATTTGCTATTTGCTGCGCCTTGCCCTACATAGGGGAGGCTACAGTCGCAAATCGACGGTTTTTGGCGCTTTGCGGCACCTTACTTCCTTCTTTCCCTGCCCCTTAGCAACCCGGCGTATCCACACGGGGTGCGCCGCCCAGAAAGAAGGAATATTTTATGAGCAGCATCACTGGCGTCGTCAAGTTCTTCAACGCCGACAAGGGCTATGGCTTCATCGCCCCCGACAATGGCGGCGCGGACGCCTTCGTTCACATCAGCGCCGTCGAGCGTGCTGGCCTGGCTACCCTGCGTGAAAAGGACCGCGTGTCCTATGACCTGGAGCAGGACAAGCGCGGCAAGATGGCTGCGGTGAATATCTCGCACGCCGAGTAATATAGACGGCCTTCGGAACGGGCGCGGCGCTTTGCAAAAAAGCCCCGCGCCCTTTCCATTTTCCCTTTTTCAAGAGGATATACAGCATGGCCGCTCCTGATTACCGCACGCTCGCTGCCAAGGCGCGCACCGACGCCGACGCCGCCACCCTCAATAATGTCCGCGACCGCTGCCTGCGTGCTGAAGCCGCATGGCTCGCCATGGCCGGCCGCCAGGATCTGACCGACGCGGGCCGCGCCCGCCGCGACAAGACCGCGCCGGAAGCGCTCGACGCCGCCTGACAATCCACATCGCTGCGGAACTCCTGGGGCCGCCGCCGGTTATGACTGGCGAACCCCATCCCCAAGGAGTATATCATGATCCGCACCCTGATTTTCGGCGCCATCGCCGGTTATGTCGGCAAGAAGCTGTATGACGACGGCAAGCTGACCCAGTTCAAGGACGACATCGTCGCCCGCTATGGCGAAGCCAAGGCGGAACTGGCCGACAAGAGCGACACGACGCTGCGCCCGACGACGCCTGCCATGACCAGCCCTTCGGTGGCATCGGCGACCAACTTCAACTGATTTCTTCGGATACCGGCGGCCGCTCACCCCCCGTTCGCCGCCGGTCGCCGTCCGTCCTGAGCCGCCGCTCCCTCTAGCGGCTCGGACGGACGGCATCTTCGACTGCCCGGCCATCCCAAAGAAGGAGCCACCCCATGCGCAAACCCATTCTCGCTGCCGCGATCCTCAGCATGCTGCCCTTGGCAGCCTGCGCCACTGACAATCGTGGCGGCGGCTACGGCTACGACCGTCCCAGCGACCGTCGCGGCCCGCCCCGCGGTCAACGCCGCGTGCTGCGCGACAATGACCAGATCTACCGCGACCGCGACGGCCGCTATTATTGCAAGCGCGACGACGGCACCACCGGCACCATCGTCGGTGCCCTGGCTGGCGGCGTCCTCGGCAACGTCATCGCCCCCGGCGGCTCCAAGACGCTTGGCACCATCCTCGGCGGCGGCGCCGGCGCTCTGGCCGGTCGAGCCATCGACAGGAATGACGTCAACTGCGAATGACGCAAAAAAGGGCGCGGGATTTTCACCCCGCGCCCTTTCCTACTGCGTGACGCTGGATTACAGCTTGCTGGTAAGCTCCGGCACAATCTTGAACAGATCACCCACCAGGCCGATGTCCGCCACCTGGAAGATCGGCGCATCCTCATCCTTGTTGATGGCGATGATGGTCTTGCTGTCCTTCATCCCAGCCAAATGCTGGATCGCCCCGGAAATGCCCACGGCGACATAGACTTCCGGCGCGACGATCTTGCCGGTCTGTCCGACCTGATAGTCGTTAGGCACATAGCCCGCATCGACCGCCGCCCGGCTCGCACCGACCGCAGCGCCTAGCTTGTCGGCCAGCGGATAGATGACCTCCTCGAACGTCGGCCCGTCCTTGAGCGCCCGGCCACCCGACACGATGATCTTGGCGCTGGTCAGTTCGGGCCGCTCCAACTTGGCGATCTCGGCACCTACAAAGGAGGACAGCCCCTTGTCTCCGGTCGAAGCCACAGCTTCCACCGTGCCCGAACCACCTTCGCGAGCCGCCTTCTCGAACGCCGTACCGCGAACGGTGATGACCTTCTTGGCATCCTTGCTCTTGACCGTGGCAATCGCATTGCCCGCATAGATGGGCCGCGTGAATGTGTCTTCGCTCTCGACCGACAGGATATCGCTGATCTGCATGACGTCGAGCAGAGCCGCGACGCGCGGCGCGATATTCTTGCCGTTGCTGGTGGCGGGCGCGATGAAGGCGTCATGATGCCCCATCAGTTCGACAACCAGCGGCGCGATATTCTCGGCAAGCGCATGACCATAAGCTGCATTGTCAGCGACATGCACCTTGCCCACGCCCGCAATCTGCGCCGCGGCAGCGGCAACGCCATCGACGCCTTCGCCAGCAATCAGCAGATGCACTTCGCCGAGCTTCGCAGCGGCGGTGATAGCGGAGAGCGTCGCGTCCTTGACCGCACCGCCCTCATGTTCAACCCATACAAGCGTCTTCATGCGGCAACTCCCATGGCCTTGAGCTTGGCAACCAGTTCATCGACATCGGCGACCTTGACGCCAGCGGTGCGCTTGGGCGGTTCGACGACCTTGAGCGTCTCCAGCCGTGCGCCGATGTCCACGCCATAATCGGCGGGCGTTTTCTGCGCGAGCGGTTTGGACTTGGCCTTCATGATGTTGGGCAGCGAGGCGTAGCGCGGCTCGTTGAGGCGCAGGTCGGTGGTGATGATCGCAGGCGTCGACAGCTTCACCGTCTCCAGCCCGCCATCGACTTCGCGCGTCACCGACACGCTGTCGCCTTCGACCTCGACCTTCGACGCGAACGTGCCTTGGGGCAGGTTCAGCAGCGCCGCCAGCATCTGGCCGGTCTGGTTGCTGTCGTCGTCAATCGCCTGCTTGCCCAGAATGATCAGGCCAGCGCCTTCCTCTTCCTGCACCTTGGCGAGCAGCTTCGCCACCGCCAGCGGCTCGACCTCTTCATCGGTCTGGATCAGGATCGCGCGGTCCGCGCCCATGGCGAGTGACGTGCGCAAGGTTTCCTGGGCCTTGGCAACGCCGATGGACACAGTGACGACTTCGGTCGCCACGCCCTTTTCCTTCAGGCGGATGGCTTCCTCGACCGCGATCTCGTCAAACGGGTTCATGCTCATCTTGACGTTCGCCAGATCGACACCCGTACCGTCCGCCTTCACGCGCGGCTTCACATTATAATCAATGACCCGCTTCACGGGCACAAGGATCTTCATTTCAACATCCTCCATTATAAACGCCAACACGGGCGCGGGCAGCCCGTTACCGGACTACCCGCACCCAAATGGTGTCAGTTCAGGTTGAAAGCGGCCTCAGGCTGCCTTCCTCACTTCCGCCACGATCTTGCGTGCCGCATCGCCCAGGTCGTCCGCGGGGACGATCGCCAGGCCCGAAGCCGCGAGAATATCCTTGCCCTGCTGGACGTTGGTGCCTTCCAGGCGAACCACCAGCGGAACCGAGAGGTTCACTTCCTTGGCCGCTGCAACGATACCATCGGCGATGATGTCGCACTTCATGATGCCGCCGAAGATGTTGACCAGGATGCCCTTGACCGCCGGGTCCTGCAGGATGATCTTGAACGCCGCCGTCACCTTCTCGGTCGTTGCGCCGCCGCCTACGTCCAGGAAGTTGGCGGGGAATTCGCCGTTCAGCTTGATGATGTCCATCGTCGCCATGGCCAAGCCCGCGCCGTTGACCATGCAGCCGATATTGCCGTCCAGCTTGATGTAAGCGAGGTCATATTTGGAAGCTTCGACTTCGGCCGCATCTTCCTCGGTCAGGTCGCGCAGTTCCGCGATATCCTTGTGACGGAACATGGCGTTACCGTCAAAACCGACCTTTGCGTCGAGCACCAGAAGATTGCCCTGCTTGGTCAGCGCCAGCGGATTGACTTCGATCTGCTCGGCGTCGGTGTCCAGGAACGCGGCATAGAGCGACGAGGCGACCTTGGACGCCTGCTTGGCGAGATCGCCGGTCAGGCCCAGCGCAGCAGCGATCGAACGGCCATGATGCGGCATGAAGCCGGTAGCGGGATCGACCGAGAAGCTATGGATCTTTTCCGGCGTCGAATGGGCGACTTCCTCAATGTCCATGCCGCCTTCGGTCGACACGACGAACGCGACTTCGCTGCTGCCCCGATCGACCAACAGGGCGAGGTAGAATTCCTTGTCGATGTCCGCGCCATCGGTGATGTAGAGACGGTTAACCTGCTTGCCAGCGTCGCCGGTTTGGATCGTCACCAGCGTGTTGCCCAGCATATCGGTAGCGTGAGCTTTCACCTCATCCAGGTTGAAAGCAAGGCGCACGCCACCCTTTGCTTCCGCGCTAAGTTCCTTGAACTTTCCCTTGCCACGGCCACCGGCGTGGATCTGCGACTTCACGACATAGAGTGGTCCGGGCAGCTTCTTGGCGGCTTCGACGGCTTCTTCGACGGAGAAAGCGGGATAGCCAGCCGCGATCGGCGCGCCATATTTCGCGAGCAATTCCTTGGCTTGATATTCATGAATATTCATGGGGCGTGCCGTCCTTTTCCGTCGAACCGTGATGCGACGGATAAAGCACAGGCCTGTTTTGATGGCCAGAGTGATTTCGCAAAACGACTTTGCAAAATTGCAAAACCTTTGCGAAGCTCTCGGCCGAATTATTGCGAAATCGGTGCTACAAAGAGCAGCGCACAGCCGCTTTGCTGGTCACCAAAAATATCTCCGCATCGCCGAGCGCGCGCACTTTATGCAGCCATTGGTCAACGCCAAGCGTCCCGATGTGCGACTTGCGGACCGATGCCAGCGATTGCAGTCGGCGCAACTGCGTTAAGCTGAGCCTCTCTGCCATCTCTTCGGCCATGCATCCCGCCAGCTTGGGTGCCAAACCGGCTTCGACCAATCCGGCACGCAGCCGTGATTCGGGCGAAAGGCTGGCGCAGGCGGGTAGCAGAAGACACAGGGCGACGGTGATAGGACGAAAGAAGATGGCGGTCATCCGCCCCTGATGGCAACAGGCGGTGATCGGCGCAACGGTCATTGCACGCCATAGGGGAGCATAGGCACATGGACAGGTTATTCACCCGGCTTTCCCATCGCGTCGCCGGATGGACCGGCCAGCCGCTGGCCTTCATTCTGGCCAGCGCCACGATCCTCATATGGCTGACGACTGGCCCCCTGTTCGGCTATTCCGATACGTGGCAACTGGTCATCAACACCGGCACGACGATCATTACATTCTTGATGGTGTTTCTGATCCAGAATGCGCAAAATCGCGACGGATCAGCCATACAGGCTAAGCTGGACGAACTGATCCGTGCCGTGGACAATGCACGTAATGACTTCATCGGCATCGAACATCTGACCGAAACCGAACTTCATCGTATCAAGGCGGTCCTGGAACAGGAGTGCCGGGACGATGAAGACTATCATCTGGTTATCGAGCGGCTGCTCAAACGACGATAAGCCTCAATGTGCCCGGCCGGTCATGCTTTCATTATGCCGTCGATAGGCATCCACCCGGTCGATATAGCCGCGCGCCAGATTTTCATAAGCGATACGCGCCTGATGCGACGGGCAGCTTTGCGCCCGGATCAGGGACATTTGCTGCCGGTGCAGCAAATAATTGATATCCGTCTCCCTAGTCATGTCGCCCTCCTCTCTTTGCATGAGACTGGTCGATTGGCTGCGCTGGCAAGGAATAGGCACAAGCAGCGACTCAGCTTATATCACGACCGGCGATCATCGCGAAGTAAGCGGTAGAGTATCGACACGCCATTCGACGCAATTGACAGGCGACTTGGCCCATTCATCCATGAACCAAACATGCGCGATTGCGAGCCAGCCATGATGGTAAGGGATAACATACCGGATACGCACAGTAAAAAGGGTTGGCATCCCATTGTGTCAATGTCATCCTGCTTCCCGCTGGCAGGGGAAGGGCGGAAACTTGGGGGACATGGCGGTCGCTTTCCTTGCGACCCTGCATCATGAAATCCTGCTATTTGCCGTCGTCGGCCTCGCCATAGGCGGGATTGACGACTTTCTCATCGACCTCTTGTTCCTGTCGCGCCGGATGTGGCGCGATCTCGTCATCTACGCCCGTTATCCCCGGATGACGACAGCAACACTGCCCGCGTCATCAAAGCCCGGCAGGATCGCTATCTTTATCCCTGCCTGGAAAGAGGCCGACGTGATCGGTCCGATGCTGACTCATGCCCTGAGATGTTGGGGTGAGGCGGACTATCGGATATTCGTCGGCACCTATCCCAATGATCCCGATACGATCAATGCCATTGCCATGGTTGCCGAAGGCGACCCGCGCGTGATGGTGGGCATCAATCCATTGCCTGGCCCCAGCACGAAGGCAGACTGTCTCAACGTACTGTGGCGTGCGATGTTGGCAGATGAAGCGCAGATTGGACGCCGCTACAAAGCCGTCGTTCTTCATGATGCCGAAGATGTCGTCCACGCCGATGAAATTCGCCTGTTCAACTTCATGATCGACCGATTTCAATTGGTCCAGTTGCCCGTCCTGCCCTTGCCCGGCGAGGGTTCCTGGTTCTCTCGTGCCATTGCCAACCATTATTGCGATGAATTTGCGGAAAGCCATGGGAAATATCTGACCGTGCGCGAAGCGCTGGGCGCGTCAGTCCCATCGGCCGGGGTCGCCTGCGCCTTCGAACGCGATGCGCTGGCTGCTTTGGCCGACAATCCTGCGCATGGGCCGTTCGACCCCTCGTCACTGACGGAAGATTATGAAGCGGGTTTGCGCATACGCGATGGCGGCGGTCATGGCGTATTTGTGCGCATTCGCGATGCGAACGGCAATCTGATCGCAACCCGCGAATATTTCCCCGACACGATCGAAGCAGCGGTCAAGCAGAAGGCGCGCTGGATCGTCGGCATTTCGCTGGCGGGATGGGACCGCATGGGCTGGCGCGGCGGCACCGCGGAACTATGGATGCGTGTGCGGGATCGGCGGGCAGCGATCGCTGCCCTGGTGCTGTGCGCAGCCTATGCTGCCTGCCTGCTCTGGCCGATATTGTGGATCGCCGCCCAGTTCCAACCAGACTATCATCGCGCGCCCTCGCCAGTGGTTGATGCATTGCTTCGGGTCAATTTCTTCCTGATGGTATGGCGCATCCTCATGCGTGTTGTGTTTGTCAGCCATGCCTATGGCTGGCGCTATGGTCTGGGTGCCATCCCGCGCACTTTTCTTGCCAACTTTATCGCCATCATGGCGACCCAGCGTGCCATCTCGCTCTATGCACGATCATTGCTGGGTACGCCGCTGACCTGGGACAAGACCCAGCATCACTTCCCTGATTTGAGCGCTGATCCGTGACCAGCAACAAAAGCGGTCAACCTTTGCGCTTTATGGCGCTGTTGATGATCGCTTGGATTACTCTACGTATTGCCGCACAGCCCGGTCCATCCCCCCTCAGCCCGTTGCCGCTAATTGACGGCCTCACCGCAACCGCAGCCATTGCGCCGCGCCAGACCATCCCCATTGCGTTGGCCAAGGCAACTCAAGAATCTCACCGTGAGACGATAAGCCGCTTTCGCAAAACTGATCCTTTTACAGCCATAAACCTTCCGCCCATAGACAAGACAGGTCAATCAGCCGTCGACGCGATGCCGATTAAACGACCGCCCACCACTGCTAATCAGTCGCTCGACATTGTCTCTCCTTATCCCCCTCCTCAATCTCTTGGGCAGCCGGTCGAATCCCCGCCATCATCGGATCATTGGCGTGGCAGTAGCTGGATGCTTTGGCGAGACGGCGGTATGCGGCGGGCCGATATCGCGAGAACCGGACGCTTGGGCGGCTCGCAGATCGGCGCTCGACTGGATTATGTTCTGAACCCTGTCGCCGCCCACCGTGCGACAGCCTATGCCCGCATGAGTAGCGCGCTTGATAGCCCGGCCGCCCCGGAAGTCGCCGTGGGCCTAGCTATTCAGCCGCTGCGCGCCCTGCCTGTCAATTTCGCTATCGAGCGGCGGATCGCAATTGATACGGGTGGGCGCAACGCCATGGCAGTAATGGCCGTCGGCGGCTTTGGTCCGACACCCGTCGCATTAGGGTTGCAAGCCGAAGCCTATGCGCAAGCGGGCATTGTTGGCTTTCACCAGCGTGACGCTTTTATCGACGGAAAATTATCATTGCTTGCGCCTGTTCCGAACACGGCATTGCGGCTAGGTGGGGCCTTATCAGGCGGTGCGCAGCCAAGCGCGGATCGGCTCGATATTGGGCCTGAAGTGCAGATCCGGCTGCCGTTGAGGCCAATGAACGCGCGACTTTCGATCGAATGGCGAGAACGGATTGGAGGACGCGCCGCCCCCGCATCCGGCCTCGCCCTCACGCTCGGCGCGGATTTTTGACGGCGGAACACCACAACGGCTTTATATCTCCGTCCTTTAGTTCTACCCCTCAAAGGCCATGGATCTTTACCTGCCCATCGCCAATTTGTCGGTCAACGCACTGGTCATCATCGGCCTGGGCGGAATTGTCGGCTTGTTATCCGGCATGTTCGGCGTAGGTGGCGGCTTTCTGACGACCCCGTTGCTGATTTTCTATGGCATCCCGCCCACGGTCGCCGCTGCTTCTGCTGCTTCACAGGTAACTGGTGCATCGGTTTCAGGGGTAGTCACGCATATTGCGCGCGGCACCGTGGATTTCCGCATGGGCGGCGTCTTGATTGCAGGCGGCGTAGTCGGCGCGGGTTTGGGCGTACTCATCTTTCGTTTGCTCCAATATCTGGGACAGATCGATACGGTGATCGGCCTCCTCTACGTATTGATGCTGGGTGGCATTGGCCTGTTGATGGCCAAGGAGTCGATCCAGGCGCTAATCGCGTTAAAGACCGGCAAGCGCGCGCCTGCACGCAAGCGGCGACACCATCCGCTGGTGGCCGCGCTGCCAATGCGCTGGCGCTTCTATGGATCGGGCCTGTATATATCGCCGCTCGCACCGCTGCTGCTTGGCATGGCGACCGGCATTTTAACGATGTTGCTAGGCGTCGGCGGCGGCTTCATCTTGGTCCCTGCCATGCTCTATCTGCTCGGTATGACCACCCAGTCGGTAGTCGGCACATCGCTGTTCCAGATATTGTTCGTGACCATGGCCACGACGATGATGCACGCCATGACGACCAAGGCGGTCGATTTGGTGCTGGCCATGCTGCTCCTGATCGGCAGCGTGACGGGCGCACAGGTCGGTACGCGGCTGTCGATGACGATGCGGCCGGAGTATCTCCGCGTCCTGCTCGCCGCGATCGTACTGCTGGTGGCGGCCCGCATGACGCTAGGGCTGGTGTGGCGGCCGGACGAGATTTTCACGATCGAGGTGCGCTAATGCGGACCCGTCATATCCTCGCTTTGCTGCTCCCCGCCGCAATGATGTTGGGTGCCGCAGACGAGCCACAATTGGTGCCCGACGTATCCCAGCGCGAAGTCATCATCCAATATAGCTTCACCGGCGCGAACCTGCTGCTGTTCGGTGCGATTGTCTATCCCGGCGGCGTAAGGCCGGAAAAGCCCGCAGACATCGTGGTGGTCCTCAAAGGACCGGACCAATCGATCCTGATGCGTGAAAAGCAGCAGATCGCTGGCATGTGGGTAAATGCCGACAGCGCCCGCTTCGAATCCGCCCCCACTTTCTACGCCATGGCCTCCTCCCGCCCGATCGACAAGATCGTCGATGAACGCACGGCGGCGATCTACGAACTGGGCGTCGACAAGTTGCAACTCTCGCCCTCATCGCTCAACGATAGCGCCGAACTGGACCGCTTTCAGACGGGGCTGGTCGACTTACGCGACCGCGCTGGCCTGTTCGTCGAACGTCCAGGCGCGGTCGAGATCAGCGACGGCGTATTATATCGTGCTCGCTTGCCGCTATCCGCGCGCGTGATCGTGGGCAATTATACCGCCGAAACCTTTCTCGTGCAGGATGGCCGCGTGGTCGCTGCGGCAGTGCGCGATATCACGGTTCGTAAATCAGGGTTCGAACAGTTCATGGCCAGCGCGGCGGAGAATTGGTCGTTCCTTTATGGCTTGGTCGCCATCGCTCTGGCGGTCGGGATGGGTTGGGCCGCTGGCGCGATCGCGCGCCGCCTATAGAGACTTATTGCGCAGATTTTTCTTCCGGCGCAAAAAAATGGTCAATCACCTCACGAGCAAGGCGCGCTGGGCGCAAAGTAGAGGCATCGACACAGCACCAACTGGATTTGACTTCGGCCAGCACTTCTTCGCCGCGACGGATGATGGTTTCGTAGAAGGCGCGCGCGCCCTGCACCTTTTCCAGCAACACGGTGGCGATCACGTCGTCGTCGAGGAAGGTGGGTTTCCGATAGGTGATTTCATGTTTGAGCGCGACCCATAGATGCCCGGCGACAGCCTCCGACGGGGCCAGCGCGCGCCAATGGTCCAGCACCGCCTCCTGCACCCATTTGAGGTAGCTGGCATTGTTGACATGACCCATGAAGTCGATGTCGGCGGCATCGATGCCTATCGGATATTGATGGGGAATCGCGTTACTCACATCAATGTCAATATCATCCTTGCGCCCGTCGCGCTAGGGGGATGCACCTTGGGGCGGTGCTGCTGCGCGGCCCTAAGAAATTGTCCCCCTGCTTCACCGGCTTATGCTGCATTGCAGCAAATGGCGTTGACTTGGGCGGGCTATTCTTCATCCTGACGGGACCGAAATGATGGAGAGAATCATCATGGCGATCACGAGCGACACGGCGGCCCAGGTGGCCGCGCAATTGACCCAGGCGTGGGCGATCCGGTCCGGGGTGAAGAAGCCCGATCCGACAAAGCCGATCGAGGATCAGGTCATCACCATCTACAAGCGGTTTCTGGACACGGTGCAGAAGGGCTGAGCGGTAGTGTCGTAGAACGGTGAAAGGGGCCGGTCTTGTGAACCGGCCCCTCCCCCGTCTAGCGAACTTTAGAAGCGCCAGCCGACGCTGGCGACGACCTGATGACGGTCGGTGTCGATGCCGAAATCTTCGGTGGTCGCGCCATTGGCGAACTCGATATTGGCGTCGCTATATTTGGAATAGCGATATTCCACCTTGGCGAAGGTGTTGGTGTTGATCGCGCGTTCCACGCCGCCACCGATGCGCCAGCCGTCCAGCTTGAACGCGGTGTCGGTGGTTTCGTTGGTGTTGCCGGCCAGCACGTTGAGCTTGCTGTTGGTGTAGCCGCCCTTAACGTAGACGAGCGTCGAGGGGTTGGCGAGGATACCGGCGCGCGCGCCGACATAGAGGTCACGGCCCTGGCTGACGCGGCCGAAACCGAACTGGTCGGTCGGGTCGAAGCGATCGGACTTGGCGGTGGAGCCGGTCCATTCGCCTTCCACGCCGACGACGGCGCTGCCCAGATTGACGTCATACCCGGCACCGATGCCGTAAAGCAGGCCGTCGATCGACTGGTCATCGCGGCCATTATTATTGTCGACATCGCTGCCGGCACCGACATGATCATAGCCCAGGATCGCTTCGACGCGGGGACCGGTAAAGGTCGGGCCGACATCCTGTGCCATGGCGGGGGCGGCGACTGCGGCGCTGCCGAGAAGGGTTGCGACCATCAACTTACGCATATTCTAAACTCCATTGTCATCCCCCTGCAGGGGAGAGACGCTGAAAGCCGGGCGGAGCCGTAGGTTTCATGAACCTAAGATAAACAAGGACTTATGTTGCAGATATGACACAATTGCTGTCGTTTCATCGCAGATTTGACGGTGCAAAGCGACGAACGGAAGGGAACCGTATCAACACTCCACGACGTTGACGGCCAAGCCGCCAAGCGATGTTTCCTTGTAGCGGCTGGCCATATCCTCGCCGGTCTGGCGCATCGTTTCGATGACGGCGTCGAGGCTGACGATATGATGGCCGTCGCCTTGCAGCGCGAGATAGGCGGCGTTGATCGCCTTGACCGCGCCCATGGTGTTGCGTTCGATGCAGGGAATCTGGACAAGGCCGCCGATCGGATCGCAGGTGAGGCCGAGATTATGTTCCATGCCGATCTCGGCGGCATTTTCGACCTGGCCGTTGGTGCCGCCCAGCACGGCGGCGAGGCCAGCGGCGGCCATGGAGCAGGCGACGCCGACTTCGCCCTGGCACCCCATTTCGGCGGCGGAGATGGAGGCGCGCTTCTTGTAGAGGAAGCCGATGGCGGCAGCGGTGAGCAGGAAGCGACGCTCGCCATCGCGATCCGCGCCGGGGACGAAGCGCCGATAATAATGCAGCACGGCGGGGATGACGCCCGCCGCGCCATTGGTCGGCGCGGTGACGACGCGACCACCGGCGGCATTTTCCTCATTCACCGCCAGCGCGAACAGGCTGACCCACTCGAAAATCTGCGCGGGGCCAAGCGCGTCCTGTTGCAGGCGCAGCCGCTGATGGATGGCGCGGGCGCGGCGGCGGACCTTGAGGCCGCCGGGGAGTAGCCCCTCCTGTTGCAGTCCCCGGTCGATCGAAGCGCTCATCGCGTCGATGACGCTGTCGAGGAAGGCGTCGGTTTCCGCCTGGGTGCGCCACGCGCCTTCGTTGCGCAGGACGAGGGTGGCGATGGAAAGGCCGGTCGCCTCGCCCTGCGCCAACATCTCCGCGCCCGATGAGAAGGGATAGGGCTGGACGACATTATGGCCGAGCGGTGCGTCCTCGGCGACGCGCTCGCCGGGCAGCACCGCGCCGCCGCCGATCGAATAATAGTCGCGCACCAGCGGTTCGCTGTGCCCGTCGAGCCAGGCGGTGAAGCGCATGCCATTGCTATGCGCTTCGAGAAATTCGCCCATGTGGAAGAGGAGGTCGCGTGCTTCTTCGAACGCGATCCATTGGGCATGGGCGCTGCCCGCGCGGATGCGGCCATCAGTGCGGATCGCGGCGAGGATGGCAGGGATGGCGTCCGGGTCGAGCGCTTCGGGGCTATAGCCCGACAGGCCGAGCAGGATGGCGGTGTCGGTGGCATGGCCGCGCCCGGTCAGCGCGAGCGAGCCGTAGAGATCGCACGACACCCGTACCGGCTGCGCGGGGAGTTGGTCCATGAACAGGCGTGCGGCGCGCATTGGGCCGACCGTATGCGAACTGGACGGGCCGATGCCGATGGTGAACAGGTCCATGACGCTGATCGCAGCGGCAGCGTCGATGCGGGACTTGGTCATGGCTTAATAATCCCGCGACACGCGGACGTTGGCGCTCTGGCGACCGAGCGTCGAGATGGCGCCGAGCAGCGAGAGCCAGCGGGTGACCTGATATTCGATGCGGGTGGCGGAATAGCCCTGCCCGTCGGTGATGAGTTCGACATAGGTTTTGCGGGTGAGATATTTGCCCGCGGCGATCGACGTCCCCTGCCCTTGGGTCGGATCGGCGGCAATGATCCGCAAGCGGTCCAGCCCCGCCGCCTTGCGCACCGCGTTGATCGGATCAAGCCCACCACCGCCCTGCAGCGAGCCGACCGCCGAGGCGAGTTGCAGCGCTTCGGGCGCGGACAGGTTGGTGATCGATGTGCCAAACAGGATGCGCGAAAGCAGTTCGTCCTGCGGCAAAGCGGGGACGCTGTTGAAGGTGATGTCGGGTTTGAGGCCGGTGCCGCCGACATGGATGGTGGCGGTCAGGTCGCTGACATCGGCAACGGCGTCAATGTCCAGCGTCGGGTTGGTCGGCGTCTTGCCATCGAACTGGATGCGGCCTTCGCGCAGTTCGAAGCGGCGGCCGGCAAATTCATAATTGCCGCGCACCAGCTCGGCGCGCCCGGCGATGGCCGGGTTGGTGACGGTGCCGCCCAAGTCGAGGTCCGCGCGCCATTCGCTGTCGAGGCCAAGGCCCGTGACGGTCAGGCGGTTGCGCGCGCGCGCCTTGATCGCCAGCGCCCAGGGAACGGTGGTGCGGACCGTTTCGATTTCCTCGCCGCGCCGGTTGATTTCAACGACGCGCAATTCGGGGATGGCGGCGACGGCGGCGGCGCGGCCCAGCGTGAAGCGGCTCTTGTTGAGGATGACATCGCCGCCGATCGTCCCACCCGTGCCATCGGATCGCAGGGTGATGGGGCCGGTGACGGTCGCGGCGATATCGTCGCGTTCCAGCAGTGCGGCATTATCCGCCTGCATCGCCAGGTCCATGCCGACGCCCGCTATGCCGTTGAAGGTGAAGCGGCCGGTGCCGGTGACCGATCCGCCATTTTGCGAGGCGGCGGCGAAGCTGGAAATGACGAGCTGCGCGCCGGAGAAGCGGCCGCGCGCCTTGACCTTGGCCAGCCGCATGCCGGTGACCGGGCTGTTGATCGTGCTGTTGTCGGTGGCGAACGTGCCGGTGATGCGGGGATCGCCGAGCGTGCCGCGCATGTCGGCGGAGACATTGACCGGGCCGCCCATGTCGACAATCTCCACCCCGGTCAGCCGCCACAGCGTATCGGCCGCGCCGCTATAGCGTAGCTGCGCGAACAGGGGTGCGGCGTTCAGCCGTTCGACCAGATTGCCGGTCCGGCCCAGCGGGGTGAGCAGCGCCTGGCCCCGGCCGATCGTCTTGCCATCGGCGACGAACACCATACGGGTGGCGAGGCGATCCGCGCCCAGAGCGGCATTGACGCCGACATCGACCGGGCGTGAGCTGAGCGACAGGCCGGAGCGCGACAGGCCGCGCAGGCGCAGTTCCGCCGTGCCCGTGGGCAGGCCGCCGCGCGGCTGCGCATAGCTGAGCGAGCCGGTGGCGATGCCGCCCAGACCCAGATTGTCATAGGCGATGTCGAGCAGGCCGAGCGGCAGCTTGTCCATGCGCGCTTCGATATGGTTGGCGTTTGCGCCCAGTTCGCCTGAAAGCTGCAACGATCCGCCCGCATAGCTGATCGTCGCGGGCGACAGGCACCAGCCATCGTCGGTGCGGGTCAGCAATGCCGCGCGTGTCAGCCGGATCGGGCGCTTGTCGATGGTGCCGCCAGCGGTGACGCGGATGCGGTCGGCATCGACCTGCGCCTCCCCCTGTAACTCGAACAGGCGGCCGCGCTGGCCCGACAGGCTGCCGCGGATCGTGCCACGCCCATCGACCAGATCGGCATTGGCGGCGAAACGGCCGACCAGCGCGCCACCGACGCGCAGCCCGCGCGCCTGCGCCGTCGCCTTGAGCGTGGTACCCGACGGATCGAGCAGGATCGTCGCGTCGAGCGTGCCGCGCCGCACGGTGATGATCGTCGGCCCTTCGAAACTCGCATCATTGGCGGTCAGTTTGAGCTGGACCTGCTGGATGTCGCCAACGGGCTTGAAGCCGACATAGCCGGTGACTGGACCGCTGACCGCCAATTGGCCATCGAGGCCGCCGGTGACCGGGCGGATGTCGCCGCTGGCGGTAACGCCCGACACGGCGAGATTGGCGACGCGGACCACCGCCTGCCCGCCCTGAGGCAGCAGGATGACGCCGCGCCCGGTGAAGGGACCGAGCGTCGATCCGCCCTCCGCCGTGTAGCTATAGCCATTGGCGTCGGGGATGAGATGGGCGTGGACATCGCGGAGGCCGAGCGCATCCATCGGCCGGGCGAGCATCAGGTCGATCGTCGGCCGTTCGATATTGCCGTCGAGCGTCAGGGTGAGCGGGCCATATTGGTCGTGCTGTCCGCTCCCCTCCAGATGCAGCGTGCCGTCGCGAAAGCGTATGCCATTGCCCGCCAGCGTCAGCAGCGGCGCGGCGAGGCGCATGTTGGTAAGCGCCAGCGTGCCATCCGGGCGGAGCGTCAGGTCGCTGCGCGCCGTGGGGAGGCCGCCGCCCAATGTGCGCAGGAAATCATTGTCGAGCCGCCGCACCCGCGCCGCCGCGCTGCCACTGAGGCCAAAGCCACCGTCGGCGCGCGGCATGGCGCGCAATTTGGAGGTGACGTCGACCACCCCGAAGCCGCGGATCGCGAGGCCGACGATCTGGCCATCCAGGCCCATATCATAACGGCCGGTCTTGAGATCAGCGAGGACGGTCAGCTTGCCGCGCAGCTTGTCGGAGCGCAGGTCCATGGGATTGCTGACGATCTGTTGCCCGTTGAGTTGCAGCACGCCGTCGAGCGCGAAATTGCGCACGATGCCTTCGACCAGATCGCCCTGCCCGTCCAGGCGGCGCGCGCGCAGGCGCAGCGGGATCAAGGTCGGGCCGGAGCCGGCCGTGCGGCCCCTGCCCTCGGCGCGAACGTCGCTGATGCGGGCCTTGTCGAACGTCAGTTCGCGCGCGGTGAGGAGATATTCATAGCCAAGCTGCGACAGCGGGCCATCGAGGCGGATCTTGGCGACGACATCGCGCCCGCGCATCGTCTTGAGCAAGGCTTCGGGGCGGGCGAGTGTGAGGTCGAGCCGCATATTATCGAGCGCATTGTTGCGCAGGTCGATCGCGCCGTCAGCGCTGAGGTCGATCGCGGCCGACCGCAGCGAGGCGGTGCCGTCGATCACCCGGTCGACCAAGGTGCCGTTGGCACGCACGGTCAGGCGGGGCGAGGACAGACGCTGGATCAGGCTGCCCCCGGCGATGGCCGACCCCTCGACCGTGCCACGCGCCGAATAGGCGCCGCTGCGCGCGGCAAGAACGAAGTCGGCGGCGGGCGCGGCATCGAGCGTGGCGGACAGGCGGCCGTCCCACTGGGTCCAGCTGCCCTTGCCACCGATGCGCAGATTGCCATCCTGTTTGAGCCCCGCCATCGTCGCCAGCACGCCGCCCTTGGGCGCGTTGACGGTGACGTCGAGGCGGAAGCGATCATCGTCGGGGCGGCTGTCGAGCGCGATGTTGAGCGCGTCGCGGCCATCGAGCGTGCGCGCGGCCAGATCGATGATCGCGCGGCCGCCGCGAATATCGGCGTCGCCCGCGATGGTCGCGATCTGGGCGCGGCCCGTGATGCCGGGCGCGATCGCCAGTTGCCCGACCGAAAATTGCATCAGGCGAATGTCGAAGCCGGGCAGGATCGGTCCCTGCCGCTGGGTCGGATTGAGCTTGGGCAATTTGTGCAAGGTCGCGCGCGGGATCACCAGCCGGTCGATATCCAGCCGGTTGGAGAGCCAGGCAAAGGGCCACCATTCCAGTTCGACCCTGGCCGCATCGAAAAAGCGGCCCTTGGGGTCGGACAGCACCAGGTCATGCAGGACCGCCTTGCGATAGATGCTGCCGTCAATCCGACCGACGCTTATCTGCAGGCCTGACTGGGACTTGATGGTCGCGATGCGCGACACGAGGAAGCGATGCCCCGACCCCGTATCGAGCCAGGCGAGCGATCCCGCCACGATCAGCAGCAGCGCCGCGAGCAGGCCCGCGACCCAACGTTGCCAGCGCCCGTCCCAGGCGCGGTGGCGGACTGGCGCGGCAGTGGTGGGGGCTTCGTCCGTCATCAGAAGGCCTGACCGAGCGAGACATAGACGGCGATCTTGGGATCACCCGATTGCGGATTGATGGGCGTACCGACATCGACGCGGATCGGGCCGAAATTGCTGTAATAGCGCAGGCCAAGGCCGGTGCCGATGCGCAGGTCGCGGAAGCGCGGCAGGAAGCTCGTAGAAATATTACCTGCGTCGATGAAGGGCACGACGCCGAAATTGCCGAAGCGCACCCGCGCCTCCAGCGAAAATTCGGCGAGGCTCTTGCCGCCGACGGGGTTGTCATCCTCGCCAAAGCGCGGGCCGATCGCCTGATAGCCATAGCCGCGCACCGAGGCACCGCCGCCTGCGTAGAAACGGCGCGATGGCGCGATCTGCTCGACGGTCGAGCCAAGGATGCTGCCGAAGCGGGCACGCGCGGCGACCACCAGCTTTTCGCCCATCGGCTGATAGAGGCTGCCGTCGAGCTGCACCTTGGCATAGCCGAACGTTTCGTTCTGAAAGGAGAGTTCGGGGCTGATCCGGCCGCCGAGACGGAACCCCTTGGCCGGGTCGAGCAGGTCGTCGCTGCCGTCATAGGTGAGGCTGAGCGGCACCGCGCCGATGAGGAAGGTGCGGCGGGCGCCGCCGGAAAAGGCATCGGCTTCGTCCGACGCGATCAATTCCGCGCCGACGCGCCACACCCAGTCCTTTTGGAACAGGATATTGGTCGTTCGCTCCAGCGCGCCGGACAGGGTGATGGTGCGCGCATCATAGGCATCGCGCCTGATATTGCTGACCGATAGCAGGCCGGTCAGCACATTGTCACGGCGGCGGAAATTATTGCGGCGATAGGTGAAGGAGGCGGTCTGTTCCTGCGTGCCGACGACCCCGCGCACCGTGACGGCCCCTTCGGGCGGGAAGAAATTGCGATGCTGCCAACTGACTTCGGCGCGATAGCCCTCGCCCGTGCCATAGCCCAGTTCCCCGGCGATCGTGCGCAGCGGTGCGGGGCGGAGGTCGATCGCCAGGTCGACATGTTTGCCATCGCCCGCATCCTGAGGCATGAGCGACACAGAGGAAACGAGACCCGTTGCGACGATCGCGCGACGCAGATCTTCCACATCAGAGGCCATATAAGGATCGCCCGGATCGAAGCGGGCAATGTTCTGGACGTGGCGCGCACTGAATAGTTCCGCGTTGCTCAGGCGGATCGCGCCGAACGTGCGGTAGCCGCCGGGCGTGACGATGAGGTCGAGGTCGCCTTGCCGTTCCTCATGGTCGATCCGCACTTCGGGTTCGTCCACCTTGGCGAAGGGGTAGCCGCTTTCCAATAGAGCCGTGGCAAGTGCGTCGCGGCCCTCAAGGATTTGGTCCGCGTCCACCGGGTCGCCAACTTTCGGAGAGAAGGCGGCCCGCAGTGCGGGTTCGCGTGAGCCGGTTTCGGCCAGGCCCGCGACATCCACAGAAGCGAGCGGATATTGCGTCCCCGGTATGATCGTGAAGCGCACCGTGAGGCGGTCGCTCCCCGCAGGCGGCGCGGATACCGCACCCCGAATACGCGCGGCATAATAGCCTTTTGCACGCAGCAGCCGGTCGAGAAGATCACTATCTTCCTTGATACGACGATTAATCTGGGCGAGGTTGGCGGCTTTATTCTCGCCCTGGCGCAGGACCGACAATTCATCGAAGCGCAGCTTGAACTGCGTATCGCTGATCGCGTCGATGCCGTTCAGCGTCACAGTATAGCGACGCTCCTCGCCGATTTCGGCAAAGGCTGCGACCGCTTCGTCCGGTTCGGCATTAGGGGGAACGATGGTGGCGGGCATGTCCGGCGCGGCGGTTTGCACGTCGGCGGGATCGGCGGGCAGCGGCACGACCGTATCGGCTTGGCCAAGGTCCGGCCAGTCAAGGCCGATATCGGGCATAGCATCGAGTTGGGTATCGACGTCGGACATGGTGCCATTAGGGATGACTGGGGGCGACGCATCCTGTGCCCCCGCGACGCACGGGGCGGCGAGCAGCAGTGGCGCAAGAAGGAGCCGGGCGGCTTGCGGGCGGCCAGTAAAGCGGCATCGGGTCCGCAAACCATGGGTCATGTTTGCGGGTCTAGACCAAATGCTGGCCCCAGCGCCAGTGGCATAACGTCAATGAATCAGGGTTTCGTCGCGATTTGGCGCGAGCGACGCCTAACTCCAGGCACACCGCATCAAAATGCCGTATGAAGGCGATCGAGCAAGGCACGCGCAGGATTGTTTTCCGGCATGGCTAAAGAGCCTGCCATGCGATCTAGCCGATCCTGCAATCGTGCTACCCGGTCATAAAGATCATGGCTTGCCTCAATCAGCGCACGAGCGGCAAACGGGAAGCTGGCGATCAACAGGGGATCGCTTTCACTGGCCCGACCCAGCCGATATTTATCATCGCACAGATCAGTATCGCCTATCTCACCGCGTTGCCAGGCACGCTGGCTAAGTAGCCAGGCAATAATGTGCATCAACCGGGTAGTGACCTTGAGCGATTCGCAGGCAAAGGCTACGCGGCGGAGCGGGTCATCCATACCCTCTCCCCGTACGTCGCCGCCATCAAAATAGGATCGAGCCTCGTCAGCCATCAGCATGGCCTCAAGATAGAGCCCGTCCACGAGGCCACGATGCAGACCGCGATCAAGAGAAATTGTGCTGGGCATTGGCGATCACTGACATGAATCTGCAACCTTGTCAGGCCCGACCTTGCATCAGGATCGGCATCCTGTCCCATTTATGATCGGTTAGCGCAGCGCTAACCAGATTTGCCATGTCAGGCGATGATATCGGGCACGAGTTCATCTTCCAGTTGGGCGATTTCGTCGCGCAGCCGCAGCTTGCGCTTTTTCAGCCTGGCGATCTGCATCTGGTCGCCACCGCCGCTATCGACCAGCGCGGCGATGGCCGTGTCGAGATCGCGATGCTCCACCCGCAACAGTTCCAGTCGGCGCATGATGTCTTCCCGGCTCACGGCGCTCCCTTGCATCCATTAGGTGGCAGATGGTGGACTGATAGCGGGGCAACGCGATGCGGGCCATCGCAAATTTTCGCGCGACCATCGCAAAGCCCGAATCGACGCGAGACAAGGCAGGCGAATCATGATTTACTTCTACGTCCATCACCCCTCGTAAGGAGAATGTCATGGAGAACAGCCATATTTCCGCTCTTTCGGCAAAGCATGCCGGCCTTGATGCCCGAATCAAGGCCGAAACGAGTCGGCCCATGCCCGACGCCACGTTGGTGGCTTCGCTCAAAAAGCAGAAATTGCGGCTGAAGGAGGAGATGTCGGCCAAGCATTAAGCCGCATCTTCGCCAGGGAGGAGGGCAGGATCCGGCAGCGTCCGACTGCCGATCCGACCTCACCCCAGGCCACAGACCTCATGAAGCAAAACGCCCCGCATCCTTGAGGATGATCGGGGCCATTTTATGCGATTGGGAGGCGCGCCGTGGGGCGCGGGGACGTCAACGGCGCAGCAGCGGGTTGGTGCGCAGATAGTCAGGCATCTGCTGTTGGGCTGCACCGCTGGACACAGGTTTGCGTGCCAGTTGCGGATCGATCGGGGTGTCAAAGGCTATGCCGATCTTGTCATCGCGGGACCACGCCACAACGCCGCATACTTTGCCAACGCCACGCAGATCAAATTCGATTTTAGCGCCCTGGGGCACGGCACGTTCGCAATCAGCCATCAGGCCAGTGGCGGACAGGTTGCGTACGCGAGCCTTGCCAAGGGGTGCGCCTTCTGGCGTGAAAAAGCTGGTGAGAAGGAACAGGCTGTCGCGCGGAGCAGTGCGCGCCGGCCCCCGATCAGCAATATTCCGTTCGTCGTTCATCATCCAACCTGCGCGTAAAATGTCAGTAGAATGCTGATGGTCTATGCGCGAGGGATGGAAAAACCGTTAATCGTCGCGGGATATCTTTTCATGGCGCTCATGCCGTTCCTGGGCCTCGACCGTCATCGTTGCGATCGGTCGCGCTTCCAATCGGCCGAGCGAAATCGGCTCGCCTGTTACTTCGCAATAGCCATATTCGCCATCGTCGATCCGCCGGAGCGCCGCGTCGATCTTGGAAATCAACTTGCGCTGACGATCGCGGGTGCGCAATTCGATCGACCAGTCGGTCTCGCTCGATGCGCGATCGTTGAGGTCAGGCTCACGGAGCGGCTCATTCTGAAGGACGGCAAGCGTCCCTTCGGATTCGGTTAGAATCTGCTTCTTCCAAGCCCAGAGCCGCTGCCGGAAATATTCCAATTGCAGGGGATTCATAAACTCTTCGTCAGCACCAGGACGATAGTCGGCGGGAAGCGTTACATTCGATTTTGGCGGCTTTTCGCCGTCTTTATCGGAATTTAGGACCGATGCCATGTGGCTCTCCGACTCGAATGGCCCCGGCGTTGAACAACCGATTGCCGGTGACTCTGTATCGAGGGGGCTAATAGCCACCGCCTGCCAGCGACACAAGCGGCCATTCTCTGGATATGCGCGCTATGGGAAGGATTTTTCAACACTTGCCAGGCACCTCTTTGCGCCGGTCCCGTCCACGCGCCATTCTTCATAATCTCTGTGATCGACGTTCCATAGTGGGACGTTAACCATTTCACTTCGCAAAAAGAATGCATTACCGCTCGACTTGAGACTGCTAATAAGGGTTAACGCCGTTGCAGTTAACGCTTTATTTTGCGTTGTTGCAGATAGGGAATACCCGTCAGCCTGTTCTCTGGATTTGCCGGTGAATGCGTTGGCACGGTAACATAAAAGAAGAGTGGAACCTATGTCGGTACGAATGGCATTGGCTAAATTATGCGCTTGCACCTGTGGTGGCGCGATCATTGGCGGCGGTGCCGTCCATGTGGCTGAGAGCGCGCGTCCGGCCGTAGTCCACAGTTCGAAGAGCACGAAGGCTGCGCCGAAAAAGCGCTACGCAGCAAAGACTGTCCAGCGCAAGGTTGTCAAGACGACCGTGGCGTGCGCGCCCCAGACGGTGACAGTTACCAGCCAGCAGGCCCCCATCCCCCTGCCCGCCCCCATGCCCATGGCACCGGCGGAAATGCCGATGATGTCGGGCGGCGGCGGTGCCGTGCCGATCGTCATGGGCGGCGGCGGATTTGGCGGCGGCGGCTTCATGGGCGGCTTCTTCGGTGGCGGCGGTGGCGGCAGCGGCGGGGGTTCGGTCGTGATCTCCTCGACCAGCAGCTCGACCGGCGGCATCAGCAGTTCGACCAGTTCGACGACCGGCGGCGTGTCCACGTCTACCGGCGGCGTATCGACCTCCACTGGCGGTGTGTCCACATCGACCGGGGGCGTTTCGACCTCCACTGGCGGCGTGTCGACGTCCAGCGGCAATGTGTCCACGTCGAGCGGCAACGTCTCGACATCGTCGGGCGTCAGCAGCAGTTCGTCCTCGTCCAGTTCCAGCTCGTCGTCCTCTTCGTCCAGCTCCTCCTCCAGCAGTTCGGGTGGATCGAGCGGCGGCAAGCCCGACAAGCCGGATCATCCCGGTTCGACGGGCAGCAGCAGTGGCAGCAGCGGGTCTTCGAGCAGCTCCTCGTCGGGCAGTTCATCCTCGTCGTCGGGTGGCTCGTCCAGCTTTGGCAGCACCGGCAGCACGTCATCCTCGACCTCATCGAGCAGCGCGTCGTCGAGCAGTTCCTCGTCCAGCGGTGGTTCGAGCAGCACGGGTGGCACCGATGTCCCCGCCCCGCCGATGGTACTGCTGTTCGGCGCGGCCGCCGTGGCGCTGGTAGCGCGTCGTCGCTTTGCCGATCGCAAGGCGCAGGCCGCGGCCTGACGCTTTCGACACAGGTCACGAAAAAAGGGCGGCTTCCGGTATCGGAGGCCGCCCTTTTCGTATGTGTGCCGTCAGCGCCGGATCAATTGTCCGCGATGATCTTTTCGATGTCGGCGATCGGATGGTTGACCAGATCCTTGGCGATCTCGCCGGCCAAGCGGTCCTGCACTTCCTTGTGATAATGTTTGCGCATTTCGCCCAGCGTGCCGGGCGGTGCGACGATGATCAGCTTTTCATAGTCGTTGGCAAAGGCGCGATGCTTGAGGATGTCGGCGGCCTGCGCGGCGAAGCGGTCTTCCTCCAGATCGTGGAAATTGGTTTCCGACATGGCGCTGCGATGACCACCCACCGAGTTGAAGGCGCGGCCGGGCGTGTCGGTGCCCTGATCGCGATCGGCCGGATTGTCCTGCTTTTCGACCTGTTCCGTTTCCAGGTTCGGAATGGCGGCATCGCCCTTGTTACGGAAAAACAACATCTTGCGGCCATCGGCTACCAGCACAAGTGCGCCTGGATCTATTTGCATCGCCTTTTCCTTCTCTCTTTTTCAGGGGATAGGCGTGTAACGGATGACAGCGCGCAGGGTTGCGTGGCCGGTCGCAGGGCGGCATAGGACTGGCCCATGCATGACATCCGTTTCATCCGCGAAAATCCCGCCGCTTTCGACGCTGGCCTTGCCCGGCGCGGGCTGGCGCCCCTGTCCGCCGACATATTGGCGCTCGACGAACAAAGCCGGGCGATCAAGACGCAGCTGCAGGTCGGCCAGGCCCGTCGCAACGAGGCGAGCAAACTGATCGGCCAGGCCATGGCGGCTGGCGACAGGGACAAGGCCGAAGCGCTGAAAGCCGAAGTGGCGGCGCTCAAGGATGGCACGCCGGCGCTGGAAGCGCAGGAGCGCGAGTTGGGCGATGCGCTGACCGCGATGCTGGCCGCGATCCCCAACCTGCCCGCCGACGATGTGCCGGAGGGGGCGGATGAGGACGCCAATGTCGAGGTGAGCCGCTGGGGCACGCCGCGCGCGTTCGAGTTCGCACCGCAAGACCATGCCGATTTCGGTCCGGCGCTGGGGCTGGATTTTGAGGGTGGCGCGAAGCTGTCGGGTGCGCGCTTCACCGCGCTGCGCGGGCCAATGGCGCGGCTGCATCGGGCGCTGGCGCAGTTTATGCTCGACACGCAGACCGGCATGAATGGCTATGAAGAAACCAACCCGCCCTTGCTGGTGCGCGACGAGGCGCTGTTTGGCACCGGGCAATTGCCCAAGTTCGCCCCGGACCTTTTTGAAACTAGCCGCCGCTCAGCTATAATATCTGAACTGGTCGGTTGGCTGCGAGAAACGGCCGTTTACAAAAACTCGAGTGATCAACTTCTGTCTGAACTTGCCGAGCAAGCATTCACAGATCTTAAACTGAAACCGGATCGTTTGTGGCTGATCCCCACCGCCGAAGTCTCGCTCACCAATCTGGTCGCCGATCAGATCGTACCACTGGCTGAGTTGCCGATGCGGCTGACCGCGCTGACCCCCTGTTTCCGGTCCGAAGCCGGGTCGGCCGGGCGCGATACGCGCGGGTTTATTCGCCAGCATCAGTTCGAGAAGGTCGAACTGGTCACCATCTGCGCGCCCGACGAGTCGCAAGCCGAGCATGAGCGCATGTGCGCGGCGGCCGAGGGGATATTGCAGGCGCTCGCCCTGCCCTATCGCAAGATTCTGCTCTGCACTGGCGACATGGGCTTTGGCGCGCGCAAGACGTGGGATCTGGAAGTCTGGTTGCCGAGCCAGGACACCTATCGCGAGATCAGCTCCGTCTCCAACTGCGGCGACTTCCAGGCGCGGCGGATGAACGCGCGCTACAGGCCGGAGGGGGAGAAGCAGACGCGCTTCCTGCATACGCTGAACGGATCGGGGCTGGCGGTCGGGCGGACGCTGGTCGCGGTGCTGGAAAATTATCAACAGGCCGATGGCAGCGTGATCGTGCCGGAGGTGTTGGTGCCTTATATGGGTGGGGTGACGAAGTTGGAGCCGAAGTAAGACTCCGTTCGGGCTGAGCCTGTCGAAGCCCCGTTCTTTTTTTCAAGAAGGAATGCCCTTCGACAGGCTCAGGGCGAACGGAGTTTTTTTGGCTATGCGTATCCTTTTAACCAATGATGATGGCGTCCATGCGCCCGGCCTCAAGGTGTTGGAGGCGATCGCGCGGACATTGTCTGACGATATATGGATCGTCGCGCCGAGCGAGGAGCAGTCGGGGGCCGGGCATAGCCTGACGCTGACACGGCCGCTGCGCATCCGCAAACATGGCGAGAAACATTATAGCGTCACTGGCACCCCGACCGATGCGGTGATGATGGCGGTCGGGCATTTGATGAAGGATGCCAAGCCCGACCTCATCCTGTCCGGGGTTAATCGCGGGGCCAATCTGGCCGAGGATGTGACCTATTCGGGCACCGTCGCCGCCGCGATGGAGGGGACGATTTCGGGCATAAGATCCATCGCGCTGAGCCAGGTCTATGCCCGATCGGGGATGGGCGACAATGTGCCCTTCGCCGCGGCGGAAGCCTGGGGCGAAAAGGTGCTGCGCCCGCTGATCGCGCTGCCCGTGACCCCGCGCATGTTGTTCAACGTCAATTTCCCCGCGATCGACCCCGACGCGGTCAAGGGCATTCGCGTGGTGCGGCAGGGCTTTCACGATGTCGATCGCACGAAGATCGTCGAGGGCACCGACCCGCGCGGCTATCGCTATTACTGGTTCTCGTTGGGCAGCAGCGACGCGGTGCCCGAAGGCAGCGACCTGGCCGCGATTGCGGAGGGCTATATCACGGTCACGCCGCTGCATTATGACCTGACGCAGGACAGCGCCATGGCGGTGACGGCGGCTGCCTTTTCCGCCTGACCGGACGAGGCCGGAACAGGGGGATGGCAAGTCGGCGGCAATGCGATAGACAGGCGGCGATGTCTCGCGCACGCTTATCTTTTGTCCTCTTGCTGCTGAGCGGCTGCATCCCGACCGAAAGCACCCGCACGGGTGGCGACACGCCGCCGCCGCGGTTGGACGCCGATGCCTCCACGGTGGAACTGGTCGAACCCGAACCAGTATGGACCGCGCAGCAGGTGGTCGCCAATGCGCAGACGGTTGCGGCATCGCGCTATGTGGTGCAGCCCGGCGATACGTTGCGCGGCATCGGCAACCGCACCGGCGCGGGGTCGGAAATGATCGCGCGGGTCAATGGGCTGACCCCGCCCTTCGCCCTGCGCGCGGGGCAGGCTTTGTCCATTCCTGGCGGCCGTTATCATCTGGTGGCGGAGGGGGAGACAGGAATCGCGATCGCGGCAGCCTATGGTGTACCCTGGAGCCAGATCGTCGCGATCAATGGGTTGGAGGAGCCCTATATGTTGCGGCGGGGGCAAAGGCTGCTGCTTCCCGGCAACACGCCAACACGCGCCCCCGATCTTGAAAAACGCGCCGCCGCATTCCGCATCGATATTGACGATGTCCTGACCGGCGGCCAACCTGCCGCTGCCGAGAATGCGCCAGTGGCGGTGGCATCGGCCGCGCCCCGCCCGCTACCAAGCAATGTACCGATCACTGCGCCCCAACAACTGACCGGGCAATTCGCCTGGCCGGTCAAAGGCACCATCATTTCACGCTTCGGCCCCGGCGCGAGTGGCGCAAAGAATAACGGCATCGACATCGGCGTGGCCGATGGCACCCCGATCAAGGCCAGCGCCGATGGCGTGGTCGCCTATGCCGGGGACAAGGTGGCAGTGTTCGGCGGGCTGGTGCTGATCAACCATGGTAGCGGCTGGGTCAGCGCCTATGGGCATGCCAGCCGCGTCGATGTGGTGCGCGGGCAGAAGGTGACGCGGGGCCAGGTGATCGGCCTGACCGGCGACACCGGCTATGCCAGCCAGCCCAAGCTGCATTTCGAACTGCGCAAGGACCGGGTGCCGGTGAACCCCATTACCCAGTTGCCGACGCCATGAGGATAGACAAGCCATTTTCAACGAACAGCACGGCCGGTTTCCTGCGGCGCCGATCGTCCATGCCGATGTGGGTGGACCTGAGTTGGCGCGTGGGGCTCGTATTCGGGCTGATCGCGCTGGTGCTTCTGTTGCACTGGGTCGGGCGGGACGGGCTCAAGGATAATCTCGACGATCACATCAGCTTCATCGATGTGCTCTATTTCACAACGGTCACCGTGACCACGGTGGGCTATGGCGATATCGTGCCGGTCACGCCGGAAGCGCGCCTGTTCGAAGCGCTGTTCGTCACGCCGATCCGACTGTTCGTCTGGCTGATCTTTCTTGGCACGGCCTATAGTCTTTTTCTCCGCAACATCCTTCATAGGTGGCGTATGGCGCGTATTCAGGCCGATCTGCACAATCATATCATCGTCACGGGTTTCGGCACCAGCGGACAGGAAGCAGTGCATGAGCTGTTGGCGCGCGGCACCGACCCGCGCGAGATCGTGGTGATCGATGGCAGCGAAAAAGCGCTGGAGTTGGCCGAGTCGCGCGGCTGCAACGTCCTGTGCGGCGATTCGACCCGTGACCGGACATTGAAGGATGTGGCGATCCACCGGGCGCGCAGCATGATCGTGTCGGCCGGGCGCGACGATACCTCCATCCTGATCACGCTGACCGCGCGGCACCTGGCCCCGCGCCTGCCGATCAGCATCGTGGTGCGTAACGAGGATAATGAGTTGCCCGCGCGTCAGGCCGGCGCGACAACCGTGATCAATCCGGTTAGCTTTGCCGGGCTGCTGCTCGCGGGCAGCACCAGCGGACAGCATATCGCCGATTATATGGCGGACCTGGCCGCGTCGGGCGGGCGGGTGAAGCTGAACGAGCGCGCGATACTGCCAGAGGAGATCGGCAAGCCGCTGGCGGCGATTGCCACCGGCCTTGGCGTGCGCATCTATCGCAACAACCGGCCGATCGGCTTTTGGGAGCCGGAGGCCAAGAGCCTTCAGAGCGGCGACGTCATCATAGAAATTGCCGAGGGCAATGGCCCACGCATCGCCTAAACCAGCGGCATGACCGCCGCGCGTGACATTTGGCGCACAAATCCCTATGTGCGCGACCATCATGGCAACCAAATTTCCTGACGCGCCGAAGATCGGCATGGTTTCGCTCGGCTGTCCGAAAAACCTGGTCGACTCCGAACGCATCCTCACCAAGCTACGCTCCGACGGCTACCAGATGTCTGCGGATTATGCCGGGGCCGACGTCGTGCTGGTCAACACCTGCGGCTTTCTCGATTCGGCGAAGGAAGAATCGCTGGAGGCGATCGGCGAGGCGATGGCCGAGAATGGCCGCGTCATCGTCACCGGCTGCATGGGCGACGAGGCGGATCTGATCCGCGCGAAATTCCCGCAGGTGCTGGCCGTCACCGGGGCGCATCAATATGAGCAGGTGGTCAATGCGGTGCATGATGCATCGCCGCCGATCCCCAACGCCTTTGTCGACCTGGTGCCCGAAGGTGGCCTCAAACTGACGCCGCGCCATTACAGCTATCTCAAGATTTCGGAGGGCTGCAACCATCGCTGTTCCTTCTGCATCATCCCCTCGATCCGGGGCGATCTGGTGTCGCGGCGGATCGACGCGGTGCTGCGTGAGGCGGAAAAGCTGGTGTCGGCGGGAACCAAGGAATTGCTGGTCATCAGCCAGGACACGTCGGCCTATGGCGTCGACACCCGGCATGAGCCGCGCCAGTGGAAAGGCCGCGAGGTGCGCGCGCACATGACCGACATGGCGCGCGAGCTGGGACAATTGCGGGACGCGGACGGTAAAGCCCCCTGGGTCCGGCTGCACTATGTCTACCCCTATCCGCATGTCGATCAGGTCATTCCTTTGATGGCCGAGGGGCTTCTGACGCCTTATCTCGACATTCCGTTCCAGCACGCATCGCCGTCGGTGCTGAAGGCGATGAAGCGCCCGGCCAATGAAGCCAAGGTGCTGGACCGCATTCATAAATGGCGCGCCATCTGCCCCGACATCACGATCCGGTCGAGCTTCGTCGTCGGCTTTCCCGGCGAGACGGAAGCCGATTTTCAATATCTGCTCGACTGGCTGGACGAGGCGCAACTCGACCGCGTGGGTGCTTTCCGCTTCGAGCCGGTCGAAGGGGCTGCGGCCAACGCCCTGCCCGGCGCGGTGCCGGAGGCGGTCAAGGAAGAACGCTATCAGCGGATCATGGAAAAGACCGCCGCGATCAGCGCCGCCAAGCTGGCGGCCAAGGTCGGGCGCGTGCTGCCGGTGATCGTCGATGAAGTGGGCGAGACGGACGAGGAGGATGGCAGCATCGGCGCGACTGCCCGGTCACAGGCCGATGCGCCGGAAATCGACGGCAATGTATTTTTGCGCGATGTCGGCGAAGGGCGAAAGGCGGGCGATGTTTTCGACGTGCTGATCGAGGATGCCGATGAGCATGATCTTTATGGCGTGCCGGTTTAGGGTTTGGCCAACCATGCCAATCCTCCCCCGGCGGGGGAGGTGGATGGCCGCAGGCCAGCCGGAGGGGTGTCACCCTCACGATAGCGTGACACCCCTCCGTCATCGCTACGCGCTGACACCTCCCCTGCCAGGGGAGGATTGGGAAGGAAGATAGCCTAGTCTACCGCCACGAAGGCATCGCGATAGTCCGGTTTGATCGCGTCGCGCATCGCTGCGTCCACCGGCAAAGCGACTTCATAGCTGCCCTCGGCATAGGGACCGGCGCTATAGGGACCGACCACCACGGTCAGGCCGTCGATCTGTTTGCCGTCCTTCGATGTTGGCACCAGCACCTGTTCCATCGGGTCGATGCATTGGGTGAAGTCATCATCGCCGCGCACGACGGGGGCGCCGCGTTTTTCGGCGCGTTGCTGGTCGAGTATGGCGCAGAAGCGGTCGCGGATGGCGGTGGAGAAGGCGGCGGCCGAGGTCATCAGAGCCTTGACGCTGCTCTCCTGCTTGCGCGCCTTGTCCCACAACACGGCGTCATAGCCGGTCATGCCATGCGCACCGCCGGTATAGACATAGGTTTGCGACTGGAGCGCCAGGAAGCGGGGCGTGTCGGCTGCGACGCTCCATTGTGTTTCCAGGCTGTGCGGGCGGAAGGGGTAGCCGGACTCTTTTGCGGCCGCGCTGTCTTCCTTCGCCATTTTCAGCGCGTCGGCCTTGGTCGCGGCCATGTCGCGCTCGAATTTATCCACGAGCGCAGGAACAGCGGCGGCTTCCGCCGGATAGGCATAAGCGAATTCCAGGCCGCCCGCCGTTTCCTTGACCGCAAAGGGCTTGGACGGCGGCGCGGGCGGGGGCGTGCCCGCCATGCGATCGGCATAGCGGGCGGCCGCTTCATTCTCGGCAGCATTGCCGACGGGAGCGTCGGACGACGGGGCGCAGGCTGCAACCAGCAGCACCGCGATCAGGCCGCTTGGTGCGTGCGCCCGCCGCATCAATGCGCCTGCGCCATGCGGCAGCGTTCGCCGACCGCCTTGCGTGCATATTCGCTGTCCAGCGCCTGGGCGGCATTAGGCCAGCCCTCGGCGATCAGCGCCTGTTCGACGGCGCGGATATTTTCGAAATGTCCTGTTTCCGCGAGCGTGTAGGCGCGCGCGCGAAGGGCCTGTAGGCCGCGGTCGTCTGCATGAAGCATCGTCACTCTCCTTGGCTGTGGTTATGCCTTCGAAACTAGGCGCGCGCGCGCGATAGTGCAAAGGAAGAAAGGGCCGACCGTGCGGTTGGGGCGACGAATAAATTACGCCTTCCCTTGGCTTGCGCCTTTCCCTTACATGCCTGCCATGACCGATTTTGCCGACTGCATCAAAGCCGACACGGGGCAGCCCGCCCATCCGATCCATCTGGTGGAGGCCAAGGCGCTGGACGCTTGGCTGGCGAGCCGCCCGGAACAGAGTCGCGTGCTGCTGGCGGCGCAGAAATTCCGGGCCAAGCCGCAGGAGACGGCGATCCTGCCGGGTGAGCGGGAGGGCGACTGGATGGTCGTGGCCGGGGTGGCGGACAAGGGGGCGCTTGGCCCCTGGTGCCTGGCGCGCCTCGCCGAGACGCTGCCCGAAGGGCGTTATCGCCTGGCCGAAGGGTCGCCCGGTGCGGCGATGCTGGGATGGATGCTGGGGCAGCATCGGTTCGACCGTTATTGCCGCGAGGACAATGTGGTGGGGCCGCGCCAATTGCTGACCGGCGACGTCGCGCGGATCGACGCTGCGGTCGAGCTGGCGCGAGCGGTCGCGATGGTGCGGGATCTGGTGAACACACCCGCCGCCGATATGGGCCCGGCCGAACTGGAAGCGGCGACGGAAGCGGTCGCCAAGCCCTTTGGCGCGACGGTCGTGGTGACGCGCGGCGACGCGCTGGCGCATGGCTATCCCATGATCCACGCCGTCGGGCGGGCCGCCGACCGGCACTTCGCGCCACGCCTTATTGAACTCAACTGGGGCGATCCGGCTGCGCCGCGCATCGCCATCGTCGGCAAGGGCATCAGCTTCGATAGCGGTGGCCTGGACATCAAACCCTCGTCGGGCATGCGCCTGATGAAGAAGGATATGGGCGGGGCGGCGCATGCGCTGGCGCTGGCACAGCTCATCATGGCGGCGCGGCTGCCGGTGCGGTTGCACCTGCTGATCCCGGCGGCGGAAAATGCGATCAGCGGCAATGCTTTCCGGCCCGGCGACATATTGCGCAGCCGCAAGGGGCTGACCGTCGAGATCGGCAATACCGATGCGGAAGGGCGGCTGGTGCTGGGCGACGCGCTGGCCCGCGCGGCGGAGGACAAGCCCGAATTGATCGTCGATTTCGCGACGCTGACCGGCGCGGCGCGAGTCGCGGTCGGGCCGGACCTGCCCGCGCTGTTCGCTAATGACGACCGGCTGGCCGCCGACATGGCGCAGGCGGGGACCGATGTGGATGATCCGACCTGGCGGCTCCCTTTGTGGGAGGGCTATGCCGACATGTTGAAGTCCGACATCGCCGATATCAACAATGCGGGCGAAGGTGGCTTTGCCGGGGCGATCACCGCCGCTTTGTTCCTGCAGCGCTTCGTGCCTGAAGAAACGCCCTGGCTGCATCTCGACACCTTCGCCTGGAGGCCATCGTCCAAGCCGGGGCGTCCCAAAGGCGGCGAGGCGCTGGGGCTGCGCGCCGCGTTCAAGCTGTTACAGCAGCGTTACCAGCCCGCTAAGTAAAGCGTCACATTCCGCAGGACCGTTACGCAACCCGATTGGGCATCGTGCGTTAAGCCCGCATGAACGTCCACACAGCACAAGATCAGGTTGCCGCCATTGAACGCCCCGGAGTTCAGCCGCTTCGCCAATGGATGCGGACGCTGGTGGATTATGTCCGGTCGGGGAAACCCGACCTCACCAACCGTCAGATGGCATTGATGATGACGGTCTATATCGGCGCGGGGCCGCATACGGTGCGTGGCCTTGCCGAAGCGCTGCATGTGTCCAAGCCCGTCATCACCCGCGCGCTGAACAAATTATCGGCGCTCGGCTATCTCCGCCGCGAGCGCGATGTGGCCGACCGGCGCAATATTTTCATCACCCGGACCCCCAAAGGGGCGGAATTCCTTGACGCCTTTCATCATTTCATCGCAGGAACCGCGCGCGATGATAGGCACGACAACAGCAAAGCGGAACGCACCGCCTGAAAGAAGCCGGTTCAAGCTGGATGGCCGTTCGGTCGCGCTTGACCGCCGTATCCACGCCGCGCGCGGCGACCTGGCCGACCTGGCGCTGGCGGGCATTTTATTCTCGGCCCATTATGCGCGCGCGGTGCCCTTTACCTGCGTGATGCCGGGCACGCCGATCCTGTCGGCCCCCTCCCCCAGCGCCGAAGCCGTGACCGAATTGTTGCGCGGCGAGACATTCCATGCGCTCGACGTGATGACCGACTGGGCCTGGGGCTTTTGCGGCCATGACGGCTATGTCGGTTATATCCGGCGCGAGGCGCTGGACGTCGCCGAAACGGTGACACATCGCATCACTGCGCAGACCGCGCCGCTGTTTCGCAAGCCCGATATCAAGGCGCAGGTGTTGGACTATTGGCCGATGGGCGCACAGTTTACCGGCGAAGTCGAAGGCGCGTTCATCAGTTGCGCCGAAGGCTATGTGCATGTTCGCCATGCCAAAGCGATCAGCGAAGCGGACAGTGATTGGGTCGCGATCGCCGAAGCCTATCTCGGCCAGCCCTATGTCTGGGGCGGGCGCGGCCATCGCGGGATCGACTGTTCGGGGCTGGTGCAGGCGGCGCTTGGCCAATGCGGCATCGCCGTGCCACGCGACACCGACCTGCAATGCGAGGGCATCGGCCTGCCGATCGAAAGCGACGCGGCGTTGCGGCGGGGCGACCTGGTTTTCTTTCCGGGCCATGTCGGCATCATGACCGATGGCAAGACGCTGTTGCACGCCAATGCGCATTGGATGGCGGTGGTCAAGGAACCGCTGGCCGATGTCGTCGCGCGTTTGGCCGACGACCATGCCCAACCCATTATCGCACGGCGGAGGATCGGCGCGTGAGCCATGCAATCTTTATCGACGGCGGCGTCGGCACGACCGGCATCGAAATCGGCGACCGGCTGGCGGGACGCCCCGAATTGTCGCTGATCACGCTGGATGAGAAGGACCGCAAGGATGCGGCGGCGCGGCGCGATGCGCTGAACGCCGCCGACATCGTCATCCTGTGCCTGCCCGACGATGCTGCGCGCGAAGCCGTTGCGCTGATCGACAATGATCATACGCGGGTGATCGACGCATCGACGGCGCATCGCGTGGCGGACGGGTGGACTTACGGCTTTCCCGAACTGGAGCCGGGTCATCGTGAGAAGCTGGCTGCCTCGCGCTTTGTGGCTAATCCGGGCTGCTGGCCGACCGGCTTTCTGGCGCTGGTCCGGCCGCTGACGCTCGCAGGGCTGGTGCCTGCCGACTGGCCGGTCACCGTGTCGGGCGCATCGGGCTATTCGGGCGGCGGCAAGGCGATGATCGCCGAATATGAGGGCGCGGACGGCGCGCCGACCGCGTTCCGCGCCTATGGCCTTGGCCTGGGGCACAAACATGTGCCCGAAATGACCCGCTATTCGGGGCTGGTCCATCCCCCGCTGTTCGCACCGGCCGTCGCCAATGGCTATCGCGGCATGGTGGTGGAAGTGCCGCTGCAACTGCGCGCCATGCCCGGTGCGCCGTCGCTGGAGGACGTGCATGCCGCTTTGGCGGACGCCTATGCCGGGTCGCCGCTGGTCAGCGTTGCGCCCTTGAGCGAGAGCACGGCGATGGGACAGGTCGAACTGGAACATGTCGGCGCGACCGACCGGCTGGCGCTGTTCGTGTTCGGCAATGCGACAAGTGGTCAGGCGCGCCTGGTGGCGGCGCTCGATAATCTGGGCAAGGGCGCAGCCGGTGCGGCAGTGCAGAATCTCAACATATTGGCAGGCCTGCCCGAAATAGCGGGCCTGCGCCTCTGACGCCGTTGGTCAGTGAATAGTGCCGACCGGCTGGTCATCCGCCAACAGGATGATCAGCCGCTCAATCTGACGCCAATGGCAAAAATGGATGTGATTGCCAAGGTCGAGGCTACGATCGGCACGCGCGGCGGCTTCATAGCCCGCATCGGCACCGAATATCGCCATCAGCTCGGTCGCATCGTCATAGCTCTTTCGATCCGAAAGATATGGTAGCTGCATGATGATCCCCCGACGATTATAGCGATAGGCTGTTCGGGCAAATGCTTCAATTGGCGTGCCATTTCCCCGCTTTGGCATGGAGGGCGGGTTAGCAGCGTGAACGATCCGTTAGCCAAGTCCCATAGCGGGACAGGCTGCACCACTCTGGCACAGCCTGTCCCGAAACGGTCCCGGCGGGATCGCCGCGCAAAGCCGCTGGCATTGGCCGCCGCGCCGTGGCAAGGGCGGGGCATGACGAAGCGCAAGAAAGACCCCACCGGCGCGGGCGCCATCATCGCTTTCCTGATCCTCGGCGGCGCGATCACCGGCGGATTGATGGGACAGCCCAGCATCGGCCTGCTGTCGGGCCTGGCGCTCGGCATCCTCATTGCCCTGCTGCTATGGCTGCGCGAACGCGGCAAATAAGCCCGCTCGTCCGCCTTGCCCGGCGCGGCACGGCGACATAGATGGGAAGGCATGAACAAGCATGTCATCGCCCTCCCCCTCATCGCCATCGTCGTAGCCGGCGGCGCGTTCCTGTATCTGGCGCAGGGAGACAAAGCCAAATTGCCGCCCGGCGCGGATATGGGGCGCGAGCCGGTTTTCACGACACCGCGCAGCGAAACGATCCCGACAATCAACATCGCCAAGGTGAAACCATGGGCAGGCAGTGAGCAACCTGTTCCGGCCGCTGGACTGGCGGTGACGCGCTTCGCCGATGGCCTGGCGCATCCGCGTTCCATGTTGCAGCTACCCAATGGCGACATATTGGTGGCGGAAACCAACAGCCCACCCCGCCCCAAAGACGGCATCGTTCAGCGGGTCATGAATTATCTGATGGCGAAGGCTGGCGCGGGCGACCCGTCTGCCAACCGCATCACTTTACTGCGCGACGCCGATGGCGATGGCCGGGCTGAAACCAAGACGGCGTTCCTGACCGGGCTGAATTCGCCCTATGGCATGGCGCTTGTCGGCGACATGCTTTACGTTGCGAACAGCGATGCGCTGATGGCGTTTCCCTATAAGCCGGGCGACCTGAAGATCAGCGTGGCGGGCCGCAAGATCCTGAACCTGCCGACCCAGGCCCCCAATATGCACTGGACCCGCAGCCTGACGGCTGGCCCTGACGGGCTGCTCTATGTCGGTGTCGGGTCCAACAGCAATATCGGCGAAAACGGGATGGAGACCGAGACCAACCGCGCATCGGTGCTTGAGGTCAATCCCAAGGATGGCAGCTATCGCATCTTCGCGTCGGGTCTGCGCAATCCGGTCGGCCTTGCGTTCGAACCCACCAGCGGCGCGCTGTGGGGCGTGGTCAATGAACGCGACATGCTGGGTGCCGATCTGGTCCCCGATTATCTGACGCGGGTGGAATTTGGCGGTTTTTATGGCTGGCCGTGGAATTATTGGGGCGGTTATGAGGATCGCCGGGTCCAGCCGCAGCGGCCGCAACTCCGCGAATATACCAAGCGTCCCGATTATGCGCTGGGCAATCATGTCGCGCCGCTGGGGCTGAGTTTCGCCGACAAGGTAACGCTGGGCGCACCCTATAGCGACGGCGCGTTTGTCGGCCTGCATGGCAGTTGGAACCGCAAGCCGGCTGCGGGATACAAAGTCGTGTTCGTGGGCTTTGCCGATGGCGAGGCGGGCAAGGCCAAGCCGGTCGATGTGCTGACCGGATTTCTGGATGCCGATGGCAATGCTCGTGGCCGTCCGGTCGACGTAACCGCCGACGCCAAGGGCGCGCTGCTGGTCAGCGACGATGTCGGCGGCGTGGTGTGGCGGGTGACAAAGGCGCAGTAGCGCTAGACGGTCAGCCCGCGACCCCCAGCAGTCGCTAAGATGGACCGCCCTGCACGATTCCGCATCCTCCCCTGGCAGGGGAGGTGTCAGCGCGTAGCGATGACGGAGGGGTGTCATGCTATCGTGAGGGCGACACCCCTCCGTCTGGCCTGCGGCCAGCCACCTCCCCTGCCAGGGGAGGATAGTTTTGTCGTTAGACTGTCAGGCCGTGCCGCCCCGCCAATTCGACCACATATTGCCAGGCGACGCGGCCTGACCGGCTGCCGCGCTGGGTCGACCATTGGATCGCTTCCAGTGGGTCGAACGCGACGCCCAGCTTGGCCGCATAGCCGCGCACGATCGCCACATAGGCGTCCTGGTCGAGCGCGTGGAAGCCGAGGCTGAGGCCGAAGCGGTCGGACAGCGCCATCCGGTCGTCCACCACGTCGCGCGGGTTGATCGGGTCGTCCTGCTCCGACAGGTGGCGGGGGACGATGTGGCGGCGGTTGGAGGTGACATAGAGGCGGACATGCGGCGGGCGCGCCGCCGTGCCGCCCTGTAGCAGCGAGCGCAAGGTCCGGGCGTCGCCCACGCCCTCGTCGAAGCCGAGGTCATCGAGGAACAGGATGAACGGCCGGTCGGTGCCGCGCAGGAGCGCGAACAGCGCAGGCAGGCTGGCCAGCGCATCGGTCGCGCATTGCAGCAGGGCGATGTTCTGCCCTTCCTTTTGCAAATGGCCCACCACCGACGCTACCACGGCCGACTTGCCCGTGCCTCGTGCCCCCCACAGCAGCACGTCATGCGCGGCATGGCCAGCGGCCAAGCGGCGACTGTTTTCGAGCAGTGCACTCTTTTGCGCGTCGATTCCGGTGAGCAGATCGTAATCGACCGGCGTGAAGGCATCCACCGCCTGGATAGCGTGGCCGTCCCACATATAGGCGGGCGATGCGGCGAGATCGGCGCAAGCGGATGGCGGCGGGGCGAGCCGGTCGAGCGCGTCGGCGATGCGGATCAGGAGGGCATCATTCATGCGCTGGGCTTAACCGGCGATAATCGTTTCGGCAAGCGCAGGCCTGCATATGTCATTCCCCTGTCGCAATGGACTTTTACTTGGGTTTACTGAGGTCTATATCGCGGGGACCGTGACCATCGCCAATCCAGCCTATTCCACTCGATCCTGCCGCTATGGTGCCGAGGCGCTGCGTGAGGCAGCGCTATTGATTCGTGCGGGGGAACCCGTGGCGGTCCCCACCGAGACGGTCTATGGCCTGGCCGCCGATGCCACCGACAGTCATGCCGTTGCCGCGATCTACAGCGCCAAGGGTCGGCCTAGCTTCAATCCGCTGATCGTTCATGTCTCCGACCGGGCGATGGCCGAGCGGCTGGCGGATTTTTCGCCGGTCGCCATGCGCCTTGCCGATCGTTTCTGGCCGGGGCCGCTGACCCTGGTACTGCCAGTGCGGGCGGATAGCGGGCTGTCGCCGCTGGTGATGGCGGGCCTGCCGACCGTCGCGCTGCGCCTGCCCGCGCATCCCGCGATGCGCGCGCTGATCCGCGAGAGCGGGCGGCCGCTCGCCGCGCCGTCGGCCAATCGCAGCGGGTCGATCAGCCCGACGCGCGCCGAGCATGTGCTGGCCAGCCTGAACGGCAAGGTGCGGATGATATTGGACGAAGGGCCGACCAGCGAAGGCGTGGAATCGACCATCGCCGCGCCGGATGCCGACCAGGTGCGTCTGCTGCGCCCTGGCCCGGTGACGGCGGCGATGCTGGAGGAGGCAAGCGGGCTTCCCGTTGTCATCGGCACTGGCGCGCACAAGATCGAGGCACCCGGCCAGTTGGAGAGCCATTATGCGCCGTCCAAGCCGGTGCGGTTGAATGCATTGCGGGCGGAGACGGATGAATATCTGATCGGCTTTGGCCTGATGCCCTGCCACATCAATCTCAGCCCCGACGCCAATATGCGGGAGGCCGCCGCCAGCCTGTTCGCGGCGCTGCACATCGCGGACGCCAGTGCTGCGGTGAAGATCGCGGTTGCGCCCATCCCGATAGAGGGGATCGGCGCGGCGATCAACGACAGGTTGAAACGCGCGGCGGCGTGAGCTTAAAACATAGGATAATAATCTTAGATTGAATCAACCCCGTTCGTGCTGAGTAGGGGCTGAGCTTGTCGAATCCCCGTATCGAAGCATCAGTCCTTCGGTACGCCATTTGCCCTTCGGTCGTCTGCGACTCCGACTTCGCTCAATGCCTGTCCTGAGCGCCTGCCTTGGCAGGCAGTCGAAGGGGCTACTCAGGACGAACGGTGTTGAAAAAACCAGCTTTCAGCCGCAATTATCGTAGCCGGCCTCGCGGCATTGTTTGCGCCGTTCCTTGTCCGCCTTCTTGCGGGCCTTGCCCTCGCGCGCTTCCTGCTCGCGCATCTTGCGGCCGTAATTGCGGTCGGATTCGTCCTGGCTGGTCGTGGCCCAGTCTGCCGCCTGCGCGCCCGCGCGTACCGGCAGAGTCACCACATCCAGCGCGGTCTTGGCCACGCAGCCGGGCAGTATGACCAGCATCAACGGTGCGGCGATCCATAATAGCTTTGTCATCTTACAGCCCCCGAATTGGCTCACCGCCAACATGGCGTAACCGACAGTAGCCGCAAGCCTAGTAAGGCGCAAAGGGTGATGCGCCGTCCTGGGGTGATCAGGCCTCGATACGCTCGGCAAAGCCCTTGCGCAGCTTCGCGAGCTTGGGCGGGATCACGGCCACGCAATAGGGATTGCTCTCGCCGACCCGCTCCCAATATTTCTGGTGATAATCCTCGGCCGGATACCAGGGCGCGTCATCCTCGATCGTGGTAACGATCGGGTCGGTCTGATCGCCCTGCGCGCGGTCGATGGCGGCGCGCGCCTGTTCCGCCTGTTCCGGCGAATGGGGGAAGATGGCGGAGCGATATTGGGTCCCGACATCATTGCCCTGCCGATTCAGCGTCGTCGGATTATGCGTCGCAAAGAAGATGTCGAGCAGGTCGGCATAACTGATGACCGCCGGGTCGAAGGTGATGCGGATCGCTTCGGCATGGCCGGTTGTTCCCGAACAGACCTGTTCATAGGTCGGGTTCAGGCGCGCGCCGCCGATATAGCCGCTTTCGACGCTGCTGACGCCCTTCAAATTCTGGTACACCGCCTCGGTACACCAGAAGCATCCACCGGCCAGCGTTGCGATTTCCTGCGTCATATCGTCATTCCTATCCATGTTCGGTGGCATAGATAGGAAGGGTCAGGCACCGCTTCCAGTCACCAGTTCAGCGGCCTTCGCCCGTTCTTCGGCGACCAGTTCCTTGCGCGACAATTTGCCCACCAGCGTCTTGGGCAGGGTCAGCCGTACTTCGACCGCCTTGACCCGTTCATGCTTGCCCAGTTGCGGGTTGAGCCAGGCCTTGAGCGCTTCGTCGTCGATCTCGAACCCGTCATTGAGGGTCACGAAAGCCTTGGGCTGTTCGCCGCGATAATGGTCGGGCACGCCGATCACCAGAGCCTCCTTGACGGCGGGGTGGTGATAGAGGACCGATTCCACCTGGCTGGGGAAGACCTTGAACCCGCCGACGGAGATCATGTCCTTCAACCGGTCAACGATGCGGACATAGCCATCCTCGTCGATCTCGCCGACATCGCCGGTGCGGATGAAGTCGCCCATGAACACTTCGGCGTCGGCATCGGGGCGGTTCCAATAGCCTTTCATCACTTGCGGTCCGGCGAAGAGCAATTCGCCCGGCTCGCCCGGCGGCGGCGGCTTGGTCGGGTCTTCGCGATCGACGATCTTGACGCGCGTGCCCGGCACCGGCTGTCCGACCGTGCCGGTCTTGTTCAGCCCCTCATAGGGGTTGGTGCAGACGATAGGGCTGGTTTCGGTGAGGCCATAGCCTTCGATCAGCTTGGCCCCGGTCGCTTCCTCGAAGCGTTGCCGCACTTCCAGCGGCAGCGGCGCGCCGCCCGAAATACAGGCGCGCAGCGAGGAAAAGTCGATGTTGCGGATCGCGGGATGATCGAGCAGCGCCTGGAACATGGTCGGCACGCCGGGGAGCGAAGTCGCCTTGACCCTTTGTACGGCAGCCAGCACCTGCGCCGCATCGAAGCGCGGCAGCATCACCATCTCGCCGCCATTCAGCACTGTACGGTTCAATGTGCAGGTATTGGCGAAGACATGGAAAAAGGGCAGCACCGCGATGATACGATCGGGTTCGTTGGCATGGGGGTCGATGACCTGCGCCTGCCGCGCATTGGCGGTCAGATTCTGGTGCGTCAACATTGCGCCCTTGGGCGTGCCGGTGGTGCCGCCGGTATATTGCAGCAGGGCGATGTCCTGTTCTGGGTTGATGTCCGCGACGACGCAAGCACCCGGATTGGCGATCAGCTTGTCATAGCGCAGCACGCGCGGATCGTGCGGCAGCGCGGCCGTCTCCGCTGCCTTGAACCAGCGGAACAGCAGCGATTTGACCGGCGAGAGCATCTCGGCGACCGAACCGACCACCAGCTTTTCCAGGCTGCTATGGTCCAGCACCTTGAGCGCGGTCGGCAGCAGCGCCTTGGCCGACAAAGTGAAGAGGATCTTAGTCCCGCTATCTTCGACCTGATGTTCGAGTTCAGCGGCGGTGTAGAGCGGCGAGAAATTGACGACGATGGCACCGGCCATCAGCGCGCCATAATAAGCCGCGACATAATGGGGGGTGTTGGGCAGATAGAGGCCGACCCGATCACCCTTCTTCACCCCCATCGCCTGCAGGCCGCAGGCGATGCGCTTGATCTGGCCGAACACCTCCGCATAGGTGAATTTTCGCCCCATGAAATCAATCATGATGGCATCGGGATGAGCCAGCGCGCTGTCGGTGACCATGTCCCCCATCGATAATGGCGGGAAGGTCTGGTCCCACAAAGCGGGGTGGCGGTAATTCTCTCTCCAGAGCTTTTCTATATTCTCCATGGCCCAAAGTGTATGGCCATCGCCCGCTTTACGCAAGCGTCAAGCACAGCAAAAAGGGCCGCGCCGAAAGCCCGGCGCGGCCCTAAAAAAATGCTGCATTGCAACGACCTGCTGAGGTCGCCGCGTGACGCTACGGCATCACACCTCGCCCTTGTTGTTGCTGAACGGATCGATGATCGTGGCGACGCTCGAAATCAGGTCCGTCTCGCTCTTGAGCGCGTCTTCGGCGCGCTGCAACGCGTCCTTCCGTTCGCGGCGCAGCTCTTCGATCAGCGCTTCGCGGTCGCCATCCAGGCGCGAATCGGTCGGCGCTTCGATGCCGAGCTTCTTCGCCGCCTTGGCCACCAGCGCGTCGAGTTCACGCTGCGAGCAGAGGCCCAGCGTCACCGGATCCTTGGGCGTGATGTTGGAGATGTTCCAATGGGTGCGGTCGCGGATCGCGGCGATGGTTGTGCGGGTGGTGCCGATCAGCTTGCCGATCGCGCCGTCCGAAATTTCGGGGTGGTTGCGCAAGATCCAGGCGATGCCATCGGGCTTGTCCTGCCGCTTGCTGACCGGGGTGTAGCGTGGCCCCTTGGTCCGGCGAACCGGCTCTGGTCCCTTGAGCATCTTGAGGCGATAATCGGGATTCTGTTCGCCCTTGTGGATTTCGTCCATCGTGATTTCATGGGCGCGGACGGGATCGCGGCCGGTATATTTGATGCTGGCGGTGTCATCGGCGATCGCCTGCACTTCCAGGATGTGCAGCCCGCAAAATTCGGCGATCTGGTCGAAGCTCAGAGCGCTATTGTCGATCAGCCAACTGGCGGTCGCGTGGGGCATAAGAGGCTGGGACACGGGGCTTCTCCGGCACGTAAAAACGATAAGGGCCGCCCAAGCAGGGCGGCCGCGACCGTTGGCAGATAGTCCATCCCGCCCCGTTCGGCAAGGAAAAGCGTCAGGCGGCGCTGTCGATCAACAATGGGTCGATAGCATGCAGGCCCGACAGGAACTCCCGTGCGCTGCGCTCCCAACTGAAACTGCGGCCATAGGCGGCGCAGGTCGCGCGGTCGCAGGACAGAGCCTGCGCAATGGCGGTGCCCAGATCGTCGGACAGCGCGCCGGTTTCGGGCGTGACGATGTCGATCGGCCCGGTGACGGGATAGCCCGCAACCGGCGTGCCGCAGGCCAGCGCCTCGATCATCACCAGGCCGAACGTGTCGGTGCGGCTGGGAAAGACGAAGACGTCAGCGCCGGCATAGGCCCCGGCGAGGTCCGCGCCGAACAACGCGCCCAGGAAGCGCGCCTGCGGATAGGCGCGCTCCAGCGCCGCGCGGGTCGGGCCGTCGCCGACGATGACCTTGGAGCCGGGATGCTCGGTCGCGAGAAAGGCCTCGATATTCTTTTCCACCGCGACCCGGCCGACATAGAGCTGGATCGGGCGGGGCAGGTCCGCGAAGAGGGCGGGCGGCACCGCGTCGGGCGTAAAGGCGGTCAGGTCCACGCCCCGACCCCAGGGGCGCACATTGGCAACGCCATGCGCGCGCAACTGATCGCGCACCGACTTGGTCGAGACCAGCACCGCCTGCGCCGGGCCGTGGAACCAGCGGATATAGCGCCAGAACCAGGCCGCCGGCAGCCCGGTGCGCTGGGCGACATAATCGGGGAAATGGGTGTGATAGGCGGTGGTGAACGGCACAGCGCTGCGCAGGCACCAGCGCCGCGCCGCGACGCATAGCGGCCCTTCGGTCGCGAGATGGACCGCATCGGGGCGGAAGGCGGCGATCGCCTGGCCTACGACGGCGGGGCGCACGAGGGCCAGGCGGATTTCGGGATAGGTCGGACAGGGAATGGACCCGTAGAGATCGGGCGAGATCACCATGATCTCATGCCCCATATGTTCCAGTTCGACCTGGATTGTCTGCAGCGTGCGGACGACGCCATTGACCTGCGGCGTCCAGGCATCGGTGACGATCGCTATCCGCATGTCCCCTGCCCCCTTATGCCGCCATCCGCGCCGATGGTTTGGCGGGTTGGTCGGCGGTGCGGGCGGCGATCTCGTCGGCCCAGTGCAACACCTGCATCTGTCCGTCATCATGTTCGACCAGCGCGGTGCAGCCTTCCACCCAGTCGCCATCATTATAATAGTCGATGCCGTCGATTTCGCGCATTTCGGCATTGTGGATATGGCCGCACACCACCCCGTCGACGCCGCGCGTTCCGGCTTCATGCGCCACCACTTCCTCGAAACGGGAAATGAAGGACACGGCATTTTTGACCTTATGCTTGGCCATCTTGCTGAGCGACCAGTAGGGCAGCCCCATGCTCTGCCGCACCGCGTTGACCACGACATTGAGGCGCATCAGCGTCGTGTAGGCCGCGTCGCCGACGAAGGCGAGCCAGCGATGCGCGAGCATGATCGTGTCGAACTCGTCGCCATGCAGCACCAGCAGCTTGCGCCCGTCCGCGGTTATGTGAATCGCCTTGCGACGGATTTCGACGCCGCCAAAGCTCATGCCGGTGAACTGCCGGAACATTTCGTCATGATTGCCGGGAATATAGACAACCCGCGTGCCGCGCTTGGCGCGCTTCATCAGCCGCCACACCACGTCATTATGCGTCTGGGGCCAGTAGAAGCGCCGCTTCAACCGCCAGCCATCGATGATGTCGCCGACAAGGTAGATGGTATCGCTGTCAACGCTGTCGAGGAAATCTATCAGCATCTTGGCGTTACAGCCGCGCGTGCCGAGGTGAATGTCGGATATCCAGATGGTGCGATAGCGGCGGCGCTGCCCGTCGCGCTCCGGGATGTGAAACGGGTCGTCGATGCCCTGTTCCATCTCACCCAGGAAGGGCAAGCGCGTAATGGCGTTCATGATACGATCCCCAAAGACGTCTATCCTTGGGACCGAGTCCTTAGCGCGCCATTGTTACAAGTCCGCACCGAATATGACGGAAATGCTACGGTTTTCGGGGGCTTGGGCTTGGTCGATGCGGTTGAATGATTGCTGCACATTCATTTTACGCCGTCATTCCCGCGAAGGCGGGAACCCATCTCCCAACCTCTGTTCTGTGGGAAATGGTGGGAGATGGATCCCCGCCTTCGCGGGGATGACGAGGGATGAGCCTTTGCTTTACGCTCGCCCTATTCGTCATCCTGAACTTGTTTCAGGATCTATTCGCTCTACTGTCGTGCCGAAGCACAAGCGGAGAGCCAATGGATCCTGACTTTCGTCAGGATGACGGCGGGTGGGGATGGACCGCTTTCGGCCTCATTCAATTCATCCCCCTCAAACCACGAGCACGATCTTCCCGAAATGCTCGCCCGCGTCCATTCGCGCATGGGCCTTCGCCGCATCCGCCAGGGCGAAGCGTTGGTCCATCGCCGGGCGGAGCTTGCCTTCGTCGACGAAGGGCCAGACGTTGCGGACCAGTTCGTCGGCGACCAGGCTTTTGAAGCCGACCGATCGCGCGCGCAGGGTCGAGCCGGTGAGGGTCAGGCGCTTTTGCATGATGGTCGGGATGAAGATGCTGGCCTTCGCACCGCCCAGCACCGCGATCGACACATGCCGTCCGTCTTCGGCCAGGCATTCGAGGTTGCGCGGCACATAGTCGCCGCCGACCATGTCCAGCACGGCCTGCACCCCCTGCCCGCCGGTGAGGCGCTGGACCTCCGCGACATAATCCTGGGTGCGGTAGTTGATCGCTTCGTCCGCGCCCCAGCCCTTCGCCTGCGCGCATTTCTCGTCCGACCCGCAGGTCACGATGACCTTGACGTCGAACAGGTTGCACAGGCGAATCGCCATCGTGCCGATCCCGCTGGTGCCGCCATGGACCAGCACGGTGTCGCCGCCGACGGCATAGGCGCGCTCGAACAGGTTGGTCCACACGGTGAAGAGGGTTTCGGGCAGCGCCGCTGCCTCGACCATATCATAGTCCGCCGGGACCGGCAGGCATTGGCCCGCAGGCGCCACCGCATATTCGGCATAGCCCCCGCCCGCCAGCAAGGCGCAAACCCGTTGCCCGACCAGCATATCCGAACTGCGTCCGGCCGCGACGATCGTGCCGGAGACTTCCAGCCCCGGAATGTCCGAAGCGCCGGGCGGTGGCGGATATTTCCCCTGTCGCTGCAGCACATCGGGCCGGTTGACGCCGGCGGCGGCGACCCGGATCAGCACTTCGTCATCGCCGGGAACGGGCAAAGGGCGGCGCATCGGCACCAGCGCGTCGGGACCACCGGGCGCGGCGATACCTATCGCCATCATCTCCTTGGGCAAGGCCTCAACGTCCGCCATAGATTCCCCCTAAAAACCCCAGATGCTGCGATGCATCAAAATTGCCTCATCCAGCATCCGTCCATATTGACACCGTGAGCAACAGGGTCAACATTGGCAACCATGGACATGGATGACGACCTCCCCCGCAAGGGCGACGATCTTCTGACCCGGCTTATCCAACAGGATCTAGCCCCCCTGTCCGTGATTGAGCTGGAAGCCCGCATATCCGCTCTGGAAGCGGAAATCGCACGCACCAGAGCAAAAATGCAAAGCGCTGTTAACCATAAGGCAAGTGCCGAGGCGCTATTTAATCGATGACCCCACGTCAAGCCCCAAGCGCCCCGTTTAAGGGCATATTAGGGCACGGGCAGTCTGGCAATTCCGGTGAACGGGCACTGCGCCTTGATCCACCGTCGAGCAATGCCGACATAGGGTTCACCATCACCCTTTATCGGGGTCAGGAGTAGAACAGATATGCCTTCATTCGCGCCCGCTCTGGAAACCACGCTGCACAATGCGTTGACCCACGCATCGGAGCGCAAACATGAATATGCCACGCTGGAGCATCTCCTCCTGGCACTGATTGATGACGAACATGCGTCAAAGGTGATGCAGGCGTGCGGCGTGGAAGTCGGCGAACTGGGCGACGCGGTCACCCAATATCTCGACACCGAACTCGACAGCCTGAAGGTCGAAGGGGCAAGCGACCCCTCCCCCACCAGCGGCTTCCAGCGCGTGGTCCAACGCGCCATCCTCCATGTGCAATCCTCCGGCAAGGATGAAGTGACGGGCGCCAATGTCCTCGTCGCGCTCTTTTCCGAACGCGAAAGCTATGCCGTCTATTTCCTGCAGCAGCAGGATATGAGCCGCCTCGATGCCGTGAGCTTCATCAGCCATGGCGTCGGCAAGGGCACGCCCGCGCCCGAGCGTCAGGAGACCAAGGGGGCAGCCGAGGAGGAAAAGAAGGTGCAGGACGGCAAGGGAAAGAAGGACAGCGCCCTCGATCAGTTCACCGTCAACCTCAATGAGAAAGCGGAGCGCGGCAAGGTCGATCCGCTGATCGGCCGCGCGTCGGAGGTAGACCGGACGATCCAGATCCTGTGCCGCCGCTCTAAGAACAATCCGCTGTATGTCGGCGATCCCGGCGTCGGCAAGACCGCCATCGCCGAAGGGCTGGCGCGCAAGATCGTCGAGGGCGAAGTGCCCGACGTGTTGAAGGAAGCGATCATCTATTCGCTCGACATGGGCGCGCTGCTGGCGGGCACCCGCTATCGCGGCGATTTCGAGGAGCGGTTGAAGGCAGTCGTCACCGAACTGGAAAAGCTGCCCCATGCGGTGCTGTTCATTGATGAGATCCACACCGTCATCGGCGCTGGCGCGACCAGCGGCGGGGCGATGGACGCATCGAACTTGCTCAAGCCCGCGCTGTCGGGCGGGACGATCCGTTGCATCGGATCGACCACCTACAAGGAATTCCGTAACCATTTCGAGAAGGACCGGGCGCTGCTCCGGCGCTTCCAGAAGATCGACGTCAACGAACCGACGATCGAGGACACGATCAAGATTCTCGCAGGGCTGCGCTCCGCGTTCGAGGATCATCATCACGTCAAATATACCCCCGACGCGATCAAGGCGGCGGTGGAATTGTCGGCGCGCTACATCAACGACCGCAAGTTGCCGGACAAGGCGATCGACGTGATCGACGAAGTCGGCGCGATGCAGATGCTGGTGGTGCCGTCCAAGCGCAAGAAGGTAATCACGCCCAAGGAGATCGAGCAGGTCATCGCGACCATGGCGCGCATCCCGCCCAAGACCGTGTCGTCCGACGACAAGAGCGTGCTGGAATCGCTGACGACGGACCTCAAGCGCGTGGTGTTCGGCCAGGACAAGGCGATCGAGACGCTGTCATCGGCGATCAAGCTGTCGCGGGCGGGCCTGCGCGATCCCGACAAGCCGATCGGCAACTATCTCTTTTCCGGCCCCACCGGCGTCGGCAAGACGGAAGTGGCGCGGCAACTCGCGACGTTGCTCGGCATCCCGCTCCAGCGGTTCGACATGTCGGAATATATGGAACGCCATTCGGTCAGCCGCCTGATCGGTGCGCCTCCGGGCTATGTCGGCTATGACCAGGGTGGCCTGCTGACCGATGCCGTGGATCAGCAACCGCATAGCGTCCTGCTGCTCGATGAAATCGAAAAGGCGCATCCCGACCTGTTCAACATCTTGTTGCAGGTGATGGATAATGGCCGCCTGACCGACCATCACGGCAAGACCGTCGATTTCCGCAACACCATACTCATCATGACCACCAATGCCGGTGCGTCGGACATGGCGAAGGAAAGCATCGGCTTTGGCGAACTGACGCGCGAGGATGTGCAGGAGGATGCGGTGAAGAAGCTCTTCACGCCGGAATTCCGCAACCGCCTCGATGCGATCGTGCCCTTTGGCTATCTGCCGCCCGAAGTCGTCGCCCGCGTCATCGACAAGTTCGTGCTGCAACTCGAACTGCAACTGGCCGACCGCGACGTCCACATCACACTGGACGAAGAGGCCAAGGCCTGGCTCACCAAGAAGGGCTATGACAAGCTCTATGGTGCGCGCCCGATGGGTCGCCTGATGCAGGAAAAGGTCAAGCAGCCGCTGGCCGAGGAACTGCTGTTCGGCAAGCTGGTCCATGGCGGCGAAGTGCATGTCCATATGAAGGATGAGGCGCTCGCCTTCGAGATCACCCCGGCGGCCCCCAAAAAGGGCAAGAAGGGCGGCAGGGCCAAGGCGGCCGAAGGCACGAAGTAACGGCGCTTAGACGTACGACGGAAAGGGCGGCCTGCGAGGGTCGCCTTTTTCTTAGATTGTTCGCGCCAATATGGAACGACAGCATGGCCCAGTCCACGTCATCGCCTGAAGCGATCATATTGCTGCACGGCTTTGGCGGCCATCCGGTCCAGACTGCGTTGCTCGCCCATCGTCTCCGTCGAGCAGGTTTTGCTGTGTGCAATATCGGCTATCCCTCGTGGCGTTGGCCGATCGATCGCATCGTTGAGCATATCCATGCGCGGATCGCGCCTTTTGCCAAGGCGCAAGCTGGCCCGGTCCATTGCGTCGGCCACTCGATGGGCGGCCTTGTTCTGCGCGCTTATCTCGCGCGCCATCGTCCGCCCAATCTCGGTCGCGTCGTGATGTTAGGGACACCCAGTGGCGGCAGCGAGATCGCCGATCTCCTCTATCGGTTGCGCCTTCATGGTCCCATCCTGTATCGCGCTGGTGATGCATTGCGCACCCGGCGGCAGGCTACCGTCCGGCAGGCCTTTGGCACCGTCGATTATCCCTTGGGCATCATTGCCGGCGACAGGCCGATGCAGGCCTGGCTTCCCGGCCTTGTGTTCCGCGCGGCGAATGATGGCAAGGTCAGCGTCGCCGCCACCCATCTGGCCGGACAGGCTGATCACTTGATCTTGCCCGTTGCGCATACGGCGATGATCTACACCCGTCCGGTGGTTGATCAGGTCGCGCATTTCCTGCGCGACGGCCATTTCCATCGGGGCGCGCGGCCTTAATCTGCTCCTATAGCGTTTCGAGCAGCCTATCCGCCTGGGCGCGGGCTTCGGCGGTGATTTCCGCGCCGGAAAGCATGCGGGCGATTTCTTCGCGGCGTTCCTGGTCGTCCAGCGCGTGGACGCCGGTGCGGGTGACGGTGCCGTCGCTGGATTTGGCGATCAGCAGATGGCCCGCGCCGCGCGCGGCGACCTGCGGGCTGTGGGTGACGACTAAAATCTGGTTGCTTTGCGCCAGGCGCGCCAGCCGTTCGCCGATAGCCGATGCCACCGCGCCGCCGACGCCCCGGTCGATCTCGTCGAAGATCAGCGTGTCCGCCCCGCCCTGCTCCGCCAGCGCGACCTTGAGCGCGAGGATGAAGCGGGACAGTTCGCCGCCAGAGGCGATCTTGGTCAGCGGGGCGAAGGGCGCGCCGGGGTTGGTCGAAATCTCGAACTCCACCCGGTCCATGCCCTGCCCAGTCCATTGCCCCTCGTCCAGTGGCGCGACCACGGTGCGGAAGCGGGCGGCGTCGAGTTTCAAGGGCGCAAGCTCGCCCGCCACCGCCGCGTCTAGGCGACCGGCGGCCAACTGGCGTTCGCCCGACAGCGCCTGCGCCGCAGCGCGATAGACGGCCGCCTTGGTCGCGACTTCCGTTTCGAGCGCCGCGATATGTTCTTCGCCGCCCTCGATCGCAGCCAGCTTTGCCGCCATCTCGTCGCACAGGGCGGCGAGGTCATCAGGCTGCACCTGATGCTTGCGGGCGAGGCCACGCAGGTCGAACAGGCGGGTTTCGATGCTGTCGAGCCGGGCCGGATCGAAGCTCAATGCCTCGGCGGCTTCGGCCAGCCGATCCTCGGCCTCGCCCGCTTCCACCACCGCGCGGTCGAGCGCTTCGAGCACGGCGGTCAACAAGGGTTCCTCGCCCGCGATCCGGTCCAACCGCCGGACGGCTTGGCGCAATTGCGCGAGGCCGCCGTCGGAGCCGGTCAGGCACTCGCTGATGGTGGTGAGATCGTCGGTCAGGCGCGCGCCCTTCTGCATCGTCGCGCGTTCCTCGGCGAGCGTTGCTTCCTCGCCGGGTTCGGGCGCGAAGCTGAGCAACTCCTCGACCGCATGGGCGAGATAGTCGCGGTCGCGCGCGGCAGTTTCGACCGTGGCACGGGCTTCGGCGAGCGCGGCAGCGGCCTTGCGCCACGCGCCATGCGCCGTGCCGACCGCGCCGGTATCGCAGCGGCCATAGGCGTCGAGCAAGGCGCGGTGGCCGCGCGCGTTGAGCAGGCCGCGATCGTCATGCTGGCCGTGAATTTCGACCAGCGACCCGCCCAGTTCGCGGAGCAACGCGGCCGAGCAGGGCTGGTCGTTGACGAAGGCGCGGCTGCCGCCGTCGGCCTTGACCATGCGGCGGATGATGAGCGGTTCGCCCGGCTCCATCTCCACGCCATTGTCGGCCAGCAGCGCAGAGGCGCGATGGTCGCCGGTGGGCGGATCGAAGGTCGCGATGACGCTGGCTTGCGCCTCGCCATTGCGGACAAGGCCGCTATCGGCCCGCGCGCCCAGCGTCAGCCCCAGCGAATCGAGCAGGATGGACTTGCCCGCGCCGGTTTCGCCCGTCAGCACGGACAGGCCCGCGCCGAACTCCAGGTCCAGCGCTTCGATCAGCACGACATTGCGGATAGACAGGGCGGTTAGCAAATCGGAAGACTCTCCCCTCCCGCTTGCGGGAGGGGTTGGGGGTGGGCGCGTCGCGCAGCGGCGTATAGCAACGCCGGGGCCGGATGCTCGCTACGCTCGCAGCCCACCCCTAGCCCCTCCCGCAGGCGGGAGGGGAACAAGAAATCTTATGCCTTGCCGCCATGTTGCCGCATCAGCTTGTAGGAGCGTTCATACCATTTGGAGCCGGGATAGTTGGCACCCAATACGGCGGCGGCCTTTTGCGCTTCGGCGGGGACGCCGAGCGAGAGATAGCATTCGACCAGACGCTCCAGCGCTTCGGGCGTGTGCGTCGTGGTCTGATATTTGTCGACGACGGTGCGGAAGCGCAGCGTGGCGGCGATCCACTGGCCACGGCGCTGATAGAAGCGGCCGACTTCCATTTCCTTGCCCGCCAGATGGTCGTTCACCAGATCGACCTTCAACCGCGCATCGGCGGCATAGCGGGTGTCGGGATAACGACGGATCAGTTCGCCGAGCGCCGCCAGCGCCTGCTGCGTGATCTTCTGGTCGCGGGTGACGTCGGCGATCTGCTCATAATAGCAGAGCGCGATCAGATAATAAGCGTAGGGCGCGTCCTTGTTGCCGGTGTGGATCGCCAGGAAACGCTGCGCCGCGGAGACGGATTCGGCATAATCGGTGTTCATATAATAGCTGAACGCCGACATGAGCTGCGCCCGGCGCGCCCAGGGCGAATAGGGGTGCTGCCGCTCAACCTCGTCGAACAGCGCGGCGGCGAGCTTATACTGGCCGCGATCGAGCCGCTCCTTGCCGCTATTATACAGCGTCGACACGTCGCGGGCGACATATTGCGTGTCAGCCTTGTTTTTCGATGTCGAGCAGCCCGTAAGCAGAACGGCAGCGAGCAGGACCGGGGTGGTGGCCGCGCCGATGCGCGTCAGTGTTTTCGTCAGCATGATGCGGGTCATAGCCGAGCGGATCGCCGCCGCCAAGCGGCAGAATTGCTTCAAGATCAGCAGGCTGCCCTATGCGGCAAAATAAGCTGTGCCATCGCACCACCATTTGCGCCGGGTGCCAGAGTGAACCGCCCCCCCATCTGCGCCGCCAACGTATTGGCGATACGCAGCCCTAGGGAATTACTCTGTTCCAACGAGAAATCAGATGACACTCCATCGCCATCATCCGAAACCCGCAGACACAACCCATCCTCGCGGTAACCAAGCATAATCGCAATCTGTCCGGGCCGATCAGGCAGGCCATGCTCGATGGCATTGCTCACTGCTTCCGCGACCACCAAAGCCAAAGGGACATTGATACCAGGGTCCAGCCGCAATTCCTCCGGCGCATCCACGCTGGCCACGATATCTGTACGACCGCTCGCTTCCACTATGTCCGCGGTCAATGTCTTGAGGAAGGCCCGCACCCCCTGCCCCGCGCCTGATGGGTCATAAAGGGCGCGGCTAATCCGGCCGATGAGCGCCAAGCGCGCCGATGCATCATCCAGCGCACGACGCGCAACATCATGATCGACGTGCCGCCGCTGAAGCGCGAGCATTGCCGCGACGACCTGTAAATTGTTGGACACACGGTGCTGTAATTCATGGAATAGCAGTTCGCGATTGTCGGCCAGCGCAGCGCTACGCTCCCGTTCGATCGCGAGATTGAAATTGGCGCGCTGCATGAAGTGAATGAGAAGGATATCCACCGTCACGACGCCGACGTAAAAGATCATGGCTGTCGCCACGCCCGGATTCAGGACGAAACTGTTGCGGGGGGCGATGAAGAAATACCAGGATGCGGCCGCGCAAAGGATCGCAGCGAAAATGCCTGGCCGCACGCCGAACAGGAACGACGCAAGGATGACGGCCGGAAAGAATGTGACGAAGGGGTAGCCGTCAGGCAAAAATGGCTCCGCGGCGAAACGCAGCAGCATCGCGGCCGCGAAAAAAAACAGCGTCAATCCATAAGCATAGGCGGGATGATCGAGTACGAGCGGCAGCCGCTCTACGAAGCGCGCGTTGCTACGCTGCATGCCATTTTCCGATACTCATGTCGTTACACTAGCAGAACTTCATGCAGGCGCATTGATCGAAATTAGTAAGACAAAGCACTTATGAAAAAAGGTGCCCGGTTGGTCCGGGCACCTTTCTCTACCGTAGCTTGGCCGAGTGGCCAATCAGTCCTGCGTCAGAAAATCGGGCAGGCCAGCGTTCGAGCCATCATCCTTGCCATTATTGTCGTCGCGCGGGCCACGGTCGCGGCGTGGGCCACGATCGCCACGACCTTCGCTACGTTCCCCACCACGGCCACCGCCGCCGTCACGGCGCGGGCCACGGCCACGATCGCCACGGCCTTCACCACGGTCGCCACCGGCGCGGGGTTCGCGCGCTTCACGGGCAGGACGGGTATCCTCCAGCTCTTCGCCGGTTTCCTGATCGACGACGCGCATCGACAGGCGAACCTTGCCACGCGGATCGATTTCGAGAACCTTGACCTTCACTTCCTGGCCTTCCGACACGACGTCGGTCGGCTTTTCGACGCGCTCATTCTTCATTTCGGAGACGTGGACGAGACCGTCCTTGCCACCCATGAAGTTCACGAAGGCACCGAAGTCGACGATGTTGACGACCTTGCCGTCGTAGATCTTGCCGACTTCCGCTTCCTGCGTGATGCCGAGGATCCACTTGCGCGCGGCCTCGATCTGCGCCGGGTCGGACGAGCTGATCTTGATCAGGCCTTCGTCGTCGATGTCGACCTTCGCGCCGGTTTCCGCGACGATCTCACGGATGACCTTGCCGCCGGTGCCGATGACTTCGCGGATCTTCGACTTGTCGATCTGCAGCGTCTCGATGCGCGGGGCATGGGCCGACAATTCGCTGCGTGTGCTGTCGAGCGCCTTGGCCATTTCGCCCAGGATGTGCGCGCGGCCTTCCTTGGCCTGATGCAGAGCGGCTTCGAAGATTTCGCGGGTGATGCCCGCAATCTTGATGTCCATCTGCATCGTGGTGATGCCTTGCGACGTACCGGCAACCTTGAAGTCCATGTCGCCCAGATGATCTTCGTCACCCAGGATATCGGACAGGACGGCAAAATTCTTGCCTTCCAGGATCAGGCCCATGGCGATGCCGGAGACGGGGCGCTTGAGGGGCACACCGGCGTCCATCATCGAGAGCGAACCGCCGCAGACGGTCGCCATCGAAGAGGAACCGTTCGATTCGGTGATGTCGGACAGAACACGGATCGTGTAGGGAAACTCGTCCTTGCTCGGCAGCACGGGGTGCAGCGCACGCCATGCGAGCTTGCCATGACCCACTTCGCGACGACCCGGCGCGCCGAAGCGACCGACTTCACCGACCGAATAGGGCGGGAAGTTATAGTGCAGCATGAAGTTTTCATAATGCAGGCCGGTCAGGCCGTCGATCATCTGCTCGGCGTCCTTGGTGCCCAGCGTCGTGGTGCAGATCGACTGGGTTTCGCCGCGCGTGAACAGGGCCGAACCATGGGTGCGGGGCAGGAAGCCGACCATTGCTTCGATCGGGCGGATCTGCGTGGTGGTGCGACCGTCGATGCGCTTGCCGTCCTTGAGGATCGCGCCGCGCACGATTTCCGCTTCCAGCTTCTTGGTCAGCTTGATGCCGGCCATCACGGTCTGAGCATCGAGGCCGTCGGCGGCCAACTGCGCCTTCGCCTTGGCGCGGGCTTCGTTCAGCGCGTTCGAGCGCGCCGACTTGTCGGTCAGCTTGTAGGCGGCGGCGATGTCCTTGCCGATCAGCTTCTTGAGCTTCGCCTTCAGGTCGCCCAGATCATCGCTCTTGGCCATGTCCCAGGGATCTTTGGCAGCCTTTTCAGCGAGGCTGATGATGGCATCGACGATCTTCTTGCTGGCGTCATGCGCGAACAGGACGGCGCCCAGCATGACCTCTTCCGACAGCTCTTTCGCTTCGGATTCGACCATCATGACGGCGTCGTAGGTGGCGGCAACGACCAGGTCGAGTTCGCCGGTCTTCACTTCGTCCAGCGACGGGTTGAGCTGATATTCGCCATCCTTGTAACCGACGCGCGCGGCGCCGATCGGCCCCATGAAGGGCACGCCCGACAGGGTCAGGGCAGCCGACGCGGCGATCATCGCCACCATGTCCGGCTCGCTTTCGCCATCGAACGACAGCACCTGAGCGATGACGTTGATTTCGTTGTAGAAGCCTTCGGGGAACAGCGGGCGGAGCGGACGGTCGATCAGGCGGGAAACCAGCGTTTCCTTTTCGGTCGCACCGCGCTCACGCTTGAAGAAGCCACCGGGGATGCGGCCGGCGGCGGAATATTTTTCCTGATAGTGAACGGTCAGCGGGAAAAAGTCCTGGCCTTCCTTCACGCTCTTGGCGGCGGTCACGGCGCACAGCACCACGGTTTCGCCATAGGTCGCCAGCACGGCGGCGTCAGCCTGGCGCGCGATGCGGCCGGTTTCGAGGGTCAGCGTCTTGCCGGCCAGCTCGATCGATACTTTCTTGACGTCAAACATAGATTTTTTCCTTCGCCCGCATCGGCCCTATTGCCGGGCGGGGCCTTTGGTGGAGCCGGTGAAGGCTCCATAGTTGCCCCCTCAACCCGTTCGGGCTGAGCCTGTCGAAGCCCCGTCCTTTCCTCTTGAGAAAGTACAGCCCTTCGACAAGCTCAGGGCGAACGGAGGTGGCATTAGCGGGACAAAGCGCCGAATTGCGACTTGCCCCGGAATCAGAAACGGCCCCGAATGGGGCCGTCCCTTTTAACAGGCTTACTTACGCAGGCCCAGCTTGCCGATCAGGTCGGTGTAACGCGCCTGATCCTTCTTCTTGAGATAGTCCAGCAGCGAACGACGCTTGTTGACCATCATCAGCAGACCACGACGGCTGTGATTATCCTTGTGGTGACCCTTGAAATGCTCGGTGAGGTTAGTGATCCGCTCGGTCAGGATCGAAACCTGAACCTCTGGCGAACCCGTGTCACCCTCAGCGCGGGCATATTCCTTGATCAGCGCTTCCTTGCGCTCGGCAGTAATCGTCATCTAATCGTCTTCCCTCGACATCAGGTTGAAACCGCGCACCACGATGATCTCCTGATCATCCGACCGCACCAGCGCGACGGGGATGTCCCCTTGCGTCGCCAGATACAGGCCGGTGGTGGCGGCGATCCCGGTCAATACCTTCCCCTGGCGGAGCATAAGGGCTTGATCGGGAGAGACGGGGAGAGCCGGGATGTCGTCCAGCCCCGCCGTCAGCGGCAGCATAAGCCCACCGATGCCGCGCTCGGTAGCAGCATGACGCAATTTGTCCAGCGAAATTGCGGATTCGAGGGTGAACGGGCCGGCCTTGATGCGGCGGAGCATGGTGACATGGCCGACCGTGCCGAGCGCCAGCGCGATGTCGCGGGCGAGGCTGCGGATATAGGTGCCCTTGGAGACATGGGCGCGGAGGGTGATTTCGGAAACCCTCTCCCCATCGGGGAGAGGATATGAAGGCTTGGCAGCTTGCTGCCTAGCCGGAATTGGAGAGGGGGTTGGCGCGCCCTCCCCCTCTCCAAGCTGCGCTAGCCCGCTATGCGGGCAAGCTGCGCTATCCTCTCCCCGCCGGGGCGAGGATATATGCAGCCCATGCACAACAACCGACCGCAGCTTCATCTCGACCTCTTCCCCCTTGCGGGCGAGATCATAAGCACGCTGGCCGTCGATCAGGATGGCGCTATAGGCGGGCGGCACCTGTTCGATCGGGCCGGTGAAGCGCGGCAGCACCGCCTCCACCTGCGCCCATGTCGGCCGGCCGTCGCTGGTCGCAATCACCTTGCCCTCAAGGTCGAGCGTGTCGGTCTGCTCGCCGAACTTAATCGTGAAATCATAAATCTTGTCGCTGTCGAGCATCCGCCCGGCGAGCTTGGTCGCTTCGCCGATCGCGATCGGCAGGACGCCGGTCGCGAGCGGATCGAGTGTGCCGCCATGGCCGACCTTGCATTTGCCAGCGCCACTGTCGCGCAGGGCGCGCTTGACCGCTGCGACGGCCTGCGTCGAGCCTAGCCCCAAAGGTTTGTCGAGAATGATCCAGCCGTGCATTGTGCGCCCCTATAGGGCAGCGCGTGCGCTGTCAGCCCCGCATCTGCGCCATGAAGTGACGGCGGCACAGGGCGACATAGCGATCATTGCCGCCAATTTGCGTCTGTTCGCCGCGCCGGATCGGCCGCCCCTCCCCATCCACGCGCAGGTTCATGGTCGCCTTGCGCCCGCAATCGCACACTGTCTTGATCTCGCTCAGACTGTCGGCCAGCCCCAGCAATTGCGCGCTGCCGTCGAACAATTCACCCTGGAAGTCGGTGCGCAGGCCATAGCACAGCACCGGCACGCCCAGTTCGTCGCACACCCGACCCAGCGCCCAGACCTGCGCGCGGCTTAGAAATTGCGCTTCGTCCACCAGCACGCAGGACAGGTGCGTGTCATGATGACGCGCCGCGATGGCGGCGAAGATGTCGGTATCCGCCTCGAACAGATGGGCCTGCGCCTCCAGCCCGATCCGCGACACGATCCGCCCCCGGCCATAGCGATCGTCCACCGCGGCGGTCCACAGCATCGTTTCCATGCCGCGTTCGCGATAGTTGAAGTCCGATTGCAGCAGCGTCGTCGATTTGCCCGCATTCATCGAGCTATAGTAGAAATAAAGCTTCGCCATGGTCGCTTACCGGATGGTCGGGGCGACGCGCGACAGGAAGCGCACCAGCGCATCGGCGAGCGCGATCCGGCTGTCGGAAAAACTATGGTCGGTCGGCCAGACGGTCAGCCGTGCCTGCGGATTGGCCCCCTGCGCGTCGGCGGCGGCCTTGCGCGCCTGGTCGCCGATGCCCTTTTCCGCGCCGATGATGCTGAGCGGGCGGCGGCCATAAGCGGCCATCCGGCGGCCAAGATCGAACTTGTCGCCGCGATCACGGATTTCGCCGGTCAGCCCGTCATAGGTCGCACCTTGGAGCGGCGGCAGGTCGCTGGCCACCTCCGCCTGCCACGCCGCCGCCCCTTCCGGGGTAGCGAGCGAGGCGACCGTCTGCGCGGGGTCCCATGGGTCGATCAGGAACAGGCCAGCCACGCGCGGTTCGGCGGCGGCGACATCGGCGGCCATGAAGCCGCCCATACTGTGCCCGGCCACCACGATCGCGCTGGTGTCGATGCGATATTTCGCCACGGTGGCGGGCTGTTGCAGAAATTGGAGCGCCGCGAAGGCGTCATCGGATGCGCCGCCAAAGGAGAAATTGCCGGGGCTACCCCATGACCCGCGATAATGGAGCGTCAGCACATGCCACCCGGCACGGCGCGCCGCCTGGGCCAGGTCCAGATTTTGCTCGTTGCCGGGGAAGCCGTGCAGGAGCAGCAAGGTCGGATGCAGCCCTCCGCCCGCAGCAGTGTAGAGGACCGCATTCATCGCGCCGTCGCCCGACGGGATGACGAAGGCGCTCATTCCCGCGGGATGTCCCGCATCCGGCGCGGGATCGCTGGTGACGGCAGGGTGAATAGCCGATTCTTTGGCGCTAACTGGCGATGCAATCAGCATCAACCCCGACACCAAATATTGCCACTTGCCCATTCTTGCCCCCTATCCAATCAGCATTGATGCAGAAACGCTTCCAAGGGGGGCTGACCGTTCCTGTCGAAGTCAGGCGGGCAATCAATCCTCGTCCGCGTCATCCTTGACCAGATCCTGTGCCACCTTGGGCGCGCGCAGCAACTTGTCGATGTGACTACCTTCGTCGAAACTGTCGTCAGCCAGGAACTTGATCTTGGCAGCATATTTAAGCCGCGTGCGCGAGGCGACTTCCCGCTGAAAATAAGCGGTGTTGGTACGCAAAGCCTTAAGCACCGCCTCCTCTTCCTTGCCGAGCAGTGGCTTGATGAAGACAGTCGCATGGCGAAGGTCGGGAGACATGCGAACCTCCGTGACGCTGACGACATGCTTGGCAAGCACGTCGTCATGCACGTCGCCACGTTGCAATATCTCTGACAGAATGTGGCGCACCTGTTCACCCACGCGAAGCAGGCGGACGGAGGGGCCTTCAGTTTGACTGGACATAAATCATCCTCATGGCCCCGGCCGAAACCAGGGCCACGTCTTTCCTATCACAACGTGCGGACACGTTCCTCGACCTCGAACAGTTCGAGCGTGTCGCCGGCCTTGATGTCGTTGGTGTCTTGCAACACCGCACCACATTCCATGCCCGCGCGGACTTCGGACACATCGTCCTTGAAGCGCCGCAGCGAGTGGATGACCGTTTTCGACACGATGACGTCGTCGCGGGTGAGGCGCGCATTGAGCCCCTTGCGGATGATGCCTTCCATGACGAGCAGGCCTGCCGCCTTGTCCTTCTTGCCGGCCGGGAAGACCTGCAGGACTTCGGCGCGACCGACGATCGTTTCGATGCGTTCGGGTGCGAGCTGGCCCGCCATTTCGTTGCGCACTTCTTCGAGCAGGTCGTAGATCACGTCATAATAGCGCAGCGAGATTTTCTCGCGGATCGCCAGCGGACGCGCCTTGGCATTGGGACGGACGTTGAAGCCGATCAGCGGCGCACGGCTGGCGGAAGCCAGGGTGACATCGCTTTCGGTGATCGCGCCGACGCCGGAACTGAGGATACGCACCTTGATCTCGTCCGTCGAAATGCGGTTCAGCGCACTGACGATCGCTTCGACCGATCCCTGCACATCGCCGCGGATGACCACCGGATATTCGATGACCTTGGTGCTGAGCGCCGAGAACATATTTTCGAAGTTGGTCGGCACCGATGCCGTCCGCTTGCGCGTAATCTGTTCCTGGCGATAGGCGGCGACCTCACGGGCACGCGCCTCATTCTCCACGACCGTCATCTGGTCGCCTGCCATCGGCACGCCCGACAGGCCCAATATCTCGACCGGGGTCGATGGTCCGGCCGATTTGACCTGCTGGCCCTTGTCGTTGATCAGCGCGCGCACCTTGCCGCTTTCCGCGCCGATGACGAAGGTGTCACCGACCTTGAGCGTGCCCTTGCGCACCAGCACGGTCGCGACCGCACCACGGCCCCGGTCGAGTTGCGCCTCGATCACATTGCCTTCGGCCGCGCGATCGGGGTTGGCGGTCAACTCCATCAGTTCGGCCTGGAGCAGGATCTTTTCGATCAGTTCATCAAGGCCGGTCTTCTTGAGCGCCGAAACCTCCACGTCCTGAACGTCGCCGCCCATATCCTCGACCACGATCTCCTCGCTCAGCAGGCGCTCACGCACCTTTTGTGGGTTCGCGTCGGGCTTATCGACCTTGTTGATCGCCACGATCATCGGCACGCCGGCCGCCTTGGTATGGTTGATCGCTTCGATCGTCTGCGGCATCAGCCCGTCGTCGGCCGCCACCACCAGGATGACGATATCGGTGACGTTCGCGCCGCGGGCACGCATTTCGGAGAAAGCCTCATGGCCCGGCGTGTCGAGGAAAGTGATGACATCGCCCTTCTTCGTAGTCACCTGATAGGCACCGATATGCTGGGTGATGCCACCGCTTTCACCCGACACGACACTGGTGCCGCGCAGAGCGTCGAGCAGCGACGTCTTGCCATGGTCGACATGGCCCATGATCGTGACCACGGGCGCACGGGTCTTGAGCGTTTCGACCGCGTCTGCCTCACCCTCGATCCCGATTTCAATGTCGGCGTCCGACACGCGCTGGATGCGGTGGCCGAATTCCTCGACCAGCAATTCGGCGGTATCCTGATCGATCGACTGGTTGAGCGTGACCGCCTGCCCCATCTTGAACAGCGACTTGACCAGGTCCGCGCCCTTTTCGGCCATACGGTTGGCCAGTTCCTGCACGGTGATGACTTCGGGCACGACCACGTCGCGCGACTGTTTCTCGCGCGTCTTGGAGCCACCGGCGTAATGGGCACGGCGTTCCTTTTCACGGGCACGCTTGAGCGCCGCAAGACTGCGGGCGCGCGCGCTGTCGTCATCGGCCAAAGCCTTGGTGACGGTCAGCTTGCCAGCCTGGCGACGATTATCCTCGCCCTTCTTCGCCCGTTCCGGCTTGGTTGGTTCGGGACGCTTGACCGGGGTAACCGGGGTGAAGCGGCGCGGCGGCGGCGGGGCGGCCGTGGTGGACGCAGCAGCGTCAGCGGCACCAGCGTCAGCCTCGACCGGCGTTTCGGCGGGCTGAGCGGCCACTTCCTGCGGCGCGGCAGGCGTTTCAGCAACCGGCGCTGGTTCGGGCGCAGGCGCTTCCTCGACCGCTGGCGCGGACGCGGCGGTTTCGGCGGCCTGGCGATTTTCTTCGGCCCGGCGCTTTTCCGCTTCGATCGCGGCGAGGCGAGCGGCGTCTTCACGACGGCGCGCCTCTTCCTGCGCGTTCATGCGGGCTTCTTCGGCCTCACGCAGCAGCTTGGCCTGCAATTCCTGACGCGACATCAGGCTCTGCGGCGGCGCGGTACGCACCGGCTGTTGCTGGCGCGGCGGAGGCGGCGCAGCCGGACGCGGCGCGGCGGGCGCAGCGGCGGCCGTCGGCGCTGGATCGGCCTGCGGCGTGGCAGCGGGCGCACCGCCGGTGCTTTCGCCCGGCTTGCCCAGGACGCGGCGCCGCTTCACTTCCACCACGACCGTATTCTTGCGGCCATGGCTGAACTGCTGCTGCACCTGGCCGGATTCCACGGTCCGCTTGATGCCCAGTGGCTTGCGGCCCAGAACCGGCTTGTCTTCCTTGCTGTCACTCATACGATCGAACTTAACCCTTCACTTCCGCTTCGGCCGGATAGGCCCGCCGACGCCTTATTTATACGTTTGCCTGGACGCCCGGCGCATCGGTGGAGCGTGGCTCCCCATGCACAGGCGCCTCAGCAGCGCAACCCAGATAGCTTTCCAATCGGCCGATGGCCGCACGCAGACGCGACGCCGCACGCGAGTCGGTCACTGCGATATGGACGACATTGTCGCGCCCCATTGCCATAGATAGGGCGTTGCGGTCCACAGGCAAGACGATGCCCGCAAGATCCGTGCCTTCCGCTTCCTGTCCGACGCGCAGCGCCTGGTCCAATTTGCGGTTGCCGTCAGGCGCCGCATCCATTGCGTGGAGCAGTAACCGCACCTGGCCCTTGCGGCAGGCGACGTCAATCTTTTCCGATCCGGTCAGCAGCATCGAGGCGCGCGATTCCAGCCCCAGCCGGTCGAGCAGCGCGCGGCGCAGCCCGGTTTCAATTTGCGCCGCCAGATCGTCGGGGATCGCCAGTTCGCCGGTCTTGAAAGCGCGGGCGATGGCGCCGCGCAACTTGCCCTTGGCCAGCGCCACTTCCAATTCAGCGCGCGACACCCCGATCCAGGCACCACGTCCCGGCGCCTTGGCGCGCAGGTCGGGGAGCAACTGATCCTCCGGGCCGATGGCCAGGCGGATGAGATGGTCGGGGTCGGCGCGGTCGCCGGTCAGTATGCATTTGCGTTCGGTCATGCCTGCCCCTCCGCCAAAACGGATGAACTGGCAACCCCAACGCTATTGGATAGGCCTAAACGCTCATCGGGGAGTGTCCGCAACATTGGCGTCCTCCCTTGATAAAGCGACAACCGGCGCGCGGTCAGCCAGAAGCTGCCCCGCCGCGCCATAATTCTCGGTCGAAATTTCCGAAATCACCACCTGCACGGCAGCCGCAGGCTTTCCCAGCCGCTCAACGAGCGACTGGGTGACGTCGGCAACGATCGCGGCTTTCTGCGCGCGCGTTGCCGTGCCGGCCAGACGGATATCGACAAAGGGCATCTTGGCTCAGGCTTCCTCGTCTTCAAACCAATGCGCACGGGCGGCCATGATGATCTCATTGCCCTGCTCGTCCGACAGGCCGTAAGCGGCCAGGATGCCGCCCTTGTCCTCGGTCGTTTCGCTCTTGCGGCGACGTTGGTCAACGCGCTTCTTCTGCACCAGCTCGTCGGTGGCGAGATCGGCCAGATCGTCGAGCGTCTTGATTCCCGCCTTGCCCAGCGTCACCAGCATGGCTTCGGTGAGGTGCGGCATGTCGGCCAGCGCATCTTCGACGCCCAGCGCCTGACGCTCTTCGCGCGCAGCGGCTTCACGACGATCGAGCGCTTCCTGCGCGCGGTTCTGCAGTTCGGCGGCGAGGTCTTCGTCGAAACCTTCGATCCCGGCCAGTTCCTCGATGCTGACATAAGCGACTTCTTCCAGCTCGCCGAAACCTTCGGCGACCAGCAGCTGCGACAGCGTCTCGTCCACATCCAGTTCGTTCTGGAACAGTTCGGAGCGCGACACGAATTCCTTCTGGCGCTTTTCGCTCGCGTCAGCTTCGGTCATGATGTCGATCGCCTTGCCGGTCAATTGGCTGGCGAGGCGGACATTCTGGCCGCGACGGCCGATGGCGAGGCTGAGCTGATCGTCGGGGACGACCACTTCGATCCGCTCTTCTTCCTCATCGATGACGACGCGGCTGACCTGGGCAGGCTGGAGCGCGTTGACGACGAAGGTCGCGGTATCTTCCGACCAGGGGATGATGTCGATCTTTTCGCCCTGCATTTCCTGCACGACGGCCTGCACGCGGCTGCCCTTCATGCCGACGCAGGCGCCGACCGGATCGATGCTGCTGTCGCGGCTGATGACGCCGATCTTGGCGCGGCTGCCCGGATCGCGGGCGGCGGCCATGATGGTGATCACGCCGTCGTAGATTTCGGGGACTTCCTGCGCGAACAGCTTCTTCATGAATTCGGGATGGGCGCGGGACAGGAAAATCTGCGGCCCGCGATTTTCGCGGCGGACGTTCAGCACGACCGAGCGAATGCGGTCACCGACGCGGACGACTTCGCGCGGGATCTGCTGGTCGCGGCGGATGACGCCTTCGGCCCGGCCGAGATTGACGACGACATGGCCGAATTCGACCGACTTGACGACGCCGGTGATGATTTCACCCACGCGGTCCTTGAACTCTTCATGCTGGCGCTCACGTTCGGCATCGCGGACCTTCTGGAAGATCACCTGCTTGGCCGACTGGGCATCGATGCGACCCAGGTCAATGGCGGGCAGCGGATCGACGATGAAGTCGCCGACGACCGAGTCCGCCTTGAGCTTCTGCGCGGCCTTCAGGTCGACCTGCTTGAAATAATCCTCGACCGTGTCGACCACCTCGACCACGCGCCACAAGCGCAGGTCGCCGGTTTCCGGGTCCAGCTTGGCACGGATGTCGTTTTCAGCGCCATAGCGGGCGCGCGCGGCGCGCTGGATCGCATCTTCCATCGCCTCGATGACGATGGCCTTGTCGATCATCTTTTCCGACGCCACCGAATTGGCGATGGCGATCAGTTCTGCCCGGTTGGCGGAAATGGCGTTGGCCATGACTTATGAACCCTTATTCTTCGGTTTCAAATTCATCCGCCCCATCGGAGGAAAGCGGCATGGTAGCAGAAATCAGCGCGTCGGTCAGCACCAGCTTGGCACCATCGATCAGGCCGAAGGGGATGACGACATCGCCAACCTTGGTATCGCGAAACTGGATATCCTCGCCCTCGACCCCGCCGAGGATGCCCTTGAAGGTCTTGCGCCCCTCGATCGCCTCGGTCACGGTGATCCGCGCTTCGAACCCGCCCCATTCGACGAAGTCGTGCAGGCGGGTGAGCGGACGGTCGATGCCGGGCGAACTGACTTCGAGACGATAGGCCTCCTCGATCGGATCGACCTCATCCAGCAAATCGGACAGGCGGCGCGACAAAGCGGCGCAATCCTCGATCACCAACTGCTTGGTTTCGGGCCGTTCGGCCATGATCTGGAGCGTGCGATCATCGCCCGATCCGAACAGCTTGATCCGCACAAGGTCAAAACCCAAAGCCTTCGCCTCAGGTTCGATCAAAGCTGTCAGTGCGGCGATGTCCGCCATGCAATCTCCAAATCCAGATATATGCGCGCTTTCGCCGCCGCAGGCTGGTTGCCTGCGACCCTGACATGTTTGACGATGTAAGGAAGCAATGCCGATATAGGCGGACACCATTAAATCTGCAACATTAATCGTCGCCACTCATTCTATCGCTCAAGACCCACCTGTGAACGCTCATAACCGGAGATCGCGATGCGCCGTATAGCCATGACCGCCCTGCCCCTCATCCTCATGGCCTGTTCGGCCGAAAACGCCACGGGCCAGAATGCCGCCGCGCCTGCCGACAAGCCCTTTGCCACCGCCACGATCGCCGATTTCGATTCGCCTTGGGCCATGACCTTCCTGCCCGACGGGCGCGCGCTGGTGACGGAAAAGGCTGGCGAGATGCTGTTGTTCGATCCCAAGAACGGCACTAAGATCCCGATCGTCGGCATCCCGACCGTCGACAGCGCCGGGCAAGGCGGATTGATGGACGTCGTTCTGTCGCCCGGCTTCGCACAGGACAAAATGGTCTATTTCAGCTTTTCCGAAAGCCGTGACGGCGGCAAGGGCGTCGCGCTGGCCAAGGGTGCGTTTGCGCAGGCGAGCGACGGGACGACCAGCCTGACCGATGTGCAGGTGATTTTCCGCGCCAGCCCCTATGTCGAGGGCAATGGCCATTATTCGGGCCGCATCGCCTTTTCGCCCGACGGCAAATATCTGTTCTTCACCAATGGCGAGCGGCAGAAATTCGATCCGGCCCAAGATCCCAAATCGACCCTGGGCAAAGTGCTGCGCCTCAATCCCGACGGCACCCCGGCCGCAGGCAATCCGCTGGCGGCCAAGGGCTTTCATCCAGCGATCTGGTCCTATGGCCATCGCAACTTGCTCGGCATCGCCTTTGATGAGAAAGGGCGTTTGTGGGAGCAGGAAATGGGGCCGAAGGGTGGCGACGAAGTCAATCTGATACAGCCCGGCCTCAACTATGGTTGGCCCGAAGTGTCGAACGGCGACCATTATGATGGTCGCAACATTCCCGATCATGCAGCGGGCGATGGCTTTGAGGTGCCCAAGGTCAGTTGGAACCCGGCGATCTCACCAGCCGGGCTGATCCATTATTCAGGCGATATGTTCCCGGATTGGAAAGGCTCCCTGTTCATCGGTGGCCTGTCGAGCAAGGCACTGATCCGGGTCAAGCTGGACGGCGAGACGGCATCGAAGGCGGATCAATGGGACATGGGCGCACGGATTCGCGAAGTCGAACAAGGGCCGGATGGCGCATTGTGGGTGCTGGAGGATGGTCGCGATGGCTCGCAAGGTCGCTTATTGAAGCTGACCCCTGCCAGGTGACAAGCCTGCCATTACGGGCACAGCTTGACTGCGCCCGTAATGGCGGATGGTTCAGACCAACCGGCTCTGCTTGACCGCCGCTTCGATGAAGCTGGCGAACAGGGGATGCGGGTCGAAGGGTTTGGATTTCAGCTCCGGGTGGAACTGGACGCCGACGAACCAGGGATGGTCGGGCCGCTCGACGATTTCGGGCAGCGTACCGTCAGGCGACATGCCGGAGAAGAGCAGACCGCCCTTTTCCAGCGGCTCGCGGTAACCGGCGTTGACTTCATAGCGATGGCGGTGCCGCTCGCTGATTTCGGTCGTGCCATAGACGCCCGCAACGACGCTGTTGCCGGTCAGTTTGGCAGGGTATGCGCCGAGCCGCATCGTGCCGCCCAGGTCGGTTTCGGCGGTGCGCTTCTGCAAGCCCTCGGTGCTCATCCATTCGGTGATGAGGCCGACGACCGGCTCGCTGGTTTCGCCAAATTCAGTGGTCGAGGCCTGTTCGATACCTGCGGTGTTCCGCGCGCCTTCGATACAGGCCATCTGCATGCCAAGGCAGATGCCGAAGAAGGGCACGCCGCGTTCCCGCGCGAACTGGACCGAAGCGATCTTGCCTTCCGATCCGCGCACGCCGAAGCCGCCGGGGACCAGGATGCCGTGCATCGGTTCCAGCCGGGCGGTGATGTCCGAATCCGCTTCCTCGAACAGCTCAGCGTCGATCCACTTGATGTTGACCTTCACCCGATTGGCGAGGCCGCCATGGTGCAGCGCTTCGTGCAGCGATTTATAGGCGTCGAGCAGGCCGACATATTTGCCGACCACACCGATCGTCACTTCGCCTTCCGGGTTCTGCTGCCGGTCCATGATGTCGTCCCACCGCTCCATCGAGGGCGCGGGTGCATCGTCTATACCAAAGGCGCGCAGGACTTCGGCGTCCAGCCCTTCGGCATGATATTGCTGGGGCACGGCATAAATGCTGGAGGCGTCGAGCGCGGGGATGACCGCTTCGGGGCGTACGTTGCAGAACAGCGCGATCTTCTTGCGCTCGCTTTCGGGCAAGGGATGTTCGCAGCGGCAGAGCAAAATGTCCGGCTGGATGCCGAGCGACGTCAGTTCGCGGACGCTATGTTGGGTCGGCTTGGTCTTCAATTCGCCGGCCGCCGCGATGTACGGCACCAGCGTCACATGGACGAAGATCGACTGGCCACGATCCAGATCATTATGCAGTTGGCGAATCGCCTCCATGAAGGGCAGCGATTCGATGTCGCCCACGGTGCCGCCGATTTCGCACAGCACGAAATCAAGGCCGTCGGTGTCAGCCAAAGCGAACGCCTTGATCTCGTCCGTGACGTGCGGAATGACCTGTACAGTTGCGCCCAGATAATCGCCGCGCCGTTCGCGCTGGATGATCGTCTGATAGACGCGGCCTTGTGTGACATTGTCCGACTGGCGCGCGGAAACGCCGGTAAAGCGTTCATAATGGCCAAGGTCGAGGTCGGTTTCCGCGCCATCGTCGGTCACATAGACTTCGCCATGCTGATAGGGGGACATGGTCCCCGGATCGACGTTGAGATAGGGGTCGAATTTCCGAATGCGAACGCGATAGCCCCTCGCTTGCAGCAAGGCTGCAAGGGATGCGGCCATGAGGCCTTTTCCGAGCGAGGAGACCACGCCGCCGGTGATGAATATATACCGCGCCATGGGAGAGAAGGGTTAGCCTTTCGGAACAACAAAGGGCAAGCGCGCGAATCCACGCGCGCTTAAAAAAGATCAGCGATGTCGATGAACGGTTTAGTTGGCGAGGGGAACCGCGCCGTTGGCCGCCGCACCATTGCCGACCGAATCGGCAGCACCGGCCAGCGGATCGACGGTGCCGGTCGCGGGCGCGCCCTGGCTCGTCGGCGCCTGTCGCACCAGCGAGGTGTCGATGTCGGTCGGGGCATGGCGCACCGCCGCGATCACCGCCATGGCGATCGACAACAGCACGAAGACCGTCGCCAGGATGGAGGTGGACCGGGTGAGGAAATCCGCCGCGCCGCGCGCCGACATGAAGCCAGCCGGGCTACCGCCCACGCCCAGCCCGCCGCCTTCCGACTTCTGCATCAGGATGACGGTGACCAGCAGGGCGGCCACGATGGCCTGCACGACGAGAAGAAAAGTGAACATGCGACGGGTTTCTGTCCGGGTAAGGAGGGCGTTGCCGGGCACATAGCGACGAAGCGACGCGGGGGCAACCATTGCGCGCGTTCGCGTTGCAAGGGATCATTCTAAATCCGTTCGCCCTGAGCCTGTCGAAGGGCTTTCTTGCACTCTGAAAAAGAAGAACAGGGCTTCGACAGGCTCAGCCCGAACGGTGGAAAGTTTTAGAATGAACCGCCAACCCGTCAGCGGTCGCGACGATCACAGATACTCCCCTGGCAGGGGAGGTGGCTGGCCGCAGGCCAGACGGAGGGGTGTCACGCTCTCGATAGGGCGACACCCCTCCACCACTTCGTGGCCCCCCTCCCCTTCCAGGGGAGGATTGTGATGTGCTAACCCACCACCCCATCCGCCGCCGTGATGATCGGCGCGAATTTTTCGGCGGTCAGGCTGGCGCCGCCGACCAGGCCGCCATCGACATCGGCGATGGCCATCAGTTCGGCGGCATTGTCGCCGTTCATCGACCCGCCGTACAATATGCGCATGTCCTGCGCGTCATCGCCAATCCGGCTCGCCAGCGCAGCGCGCAAGGCGGCGTGCATCGTCGCTACGGCCTCCATCGTCGGGATGCGGCCGGTGCCGATCGCCCAGATGGGTTCATAGGCGATGGCGAGCCAGTCCGCCGCCGCGCCATCGGGCAAGGAAGCGAGCAGTTGCGCCGACACCACCGCTTCGGCGTTGCCCGCGTCGCGCACGTCCAGGCTTTCGCCGACGCACAGGATGACGCCCAGGCCCGCGGCCTTGGCCGCCAAAGCCTTGGCCGCCACGTCGCTATCGGTTTCGCCCTGGTCCTGCCGCCGTTCGCTATGGCCGACGATGGTCCAGCTAGCCCCGGCTTCGGCCAGCATCGCCGCTGACAGGCATCCGGTATGTGCGCCGCTTGCCTGCATGTGGCAATCCTGCGCGCCGATGAAGGCGCCGCCCTTGCGCGCGTTCGCCGCCGCAATGAGCGTGGCAGGCAGGCAAAGCCCGACCTCCACCGCGGGATGGTGCGTCGCGAACGCGCCAATGGTGGCGACCTCCTCCAGCGCGGCCTGCATCCCGTTCATTTTCCAGTTGCCGACAACCAGCTTGCGCCTGCCCATCGTCTGTTCCCCTTATTCTTTATTGCTGCACGTCGTCCTGCCCCTTCCGCCGCGCGCCAGTCTGCTGTGGCGTCGCGTCTCCATCGGAAGAACCATGAACTGGTCAGAGGCGATGAACGGCGCTCGCGCATTTGTCCAGTGCAAGCCTTGCCGCCGCGCGCATCCGCCCTTAAAGCGGGCCGCCATCCCGCCGCAGTTCGGATATTTTCATGCTTTCTGTCTTTCGCCGCCTCATCAAATCCCGGTTCGGGGCAGTGTTCGCGCTGTTATTCCTGGGCACGATCGCCGCAGCCTTCATCTTGGGCGACCTGTCGAGCGGCCAGTTCGGGACCAGCTTTGGCGGGGGCGGCACGGCAGCCAAAGCCAAGGGCTACAAGCTGACCGAAACCGAATTGCAGGAGCGGGTCCAGCGGGTGTTCGACAATGCGCGCCGGTCCGACCCCGGTCTTCAGATCAACGATTTCTTCACGCAGGGCGGCGCGGCGCAGGTCTATGACCAGCTGGTCGCCTCGCTCGCGCTGCGCGCCTTTGCCGACGATCAGGGCATGCATATCTCCAAGCGGCTGGTCGATGCGCAGATCGCGCAAATCCCGGCGTTCCAGGATGCAGCGGGCAATTTCAGCCAGGAGAATTTCCGCAACCTGCTGGCGCGGGAGCGGCTGACGGAAAAGGATCTGCGCGACGATATCAGCCGCGAAATCCTGCAGCGCCAATTGCTGACCCCGATCGGCATGGGCGTGAAGCCGACCGACAGCCTGGTCCTGCCCTACGCTTCGCTGCTGCTGGAAGCGCGGCAGGGCACGGTTGCGGCGATCCCGGCGGTGGCTTTCTTGGACGATAAAGACCCGACCGACGCGCAACTGGCCGATTTTTACAAGCGTAACGCCGATCGCTTCACCATCCCCGAACAGCGGCGCATCCGCTATGCCGTGGTCGATGCCGAGCGTTTCGCACAGGCCTCGCAGCCAAGCGATGCGGAAATCACCGCTGCTTATAATCAGAACAAGGCCGCCTATGCCGCCAAGCAGAGCCGGACGATCGAGCAACTGGTGCTGCCGACCGAAGCTGCGGCCAAGGCGATTGCCGACAAGGTGAAGGGCGGCGCGTCGCTGTCCACCGCTGCGCAGGGCGCTGGCCTGGCGGTGGCGACGCTGGCCGACCAGACCCCGGCCGCACTGACCACAACGGCGGGCAAGGCTGCGGCCGATGCCGCCTTTGCCGCCAAGCAGGGTGATCTGGTTGGCCCAGTACGCGGGCCGCTCGGCTGGCTGTTGCTGCGCGTCACGGCGGTTAAGGACATTCCTGCCCGCGCGCTGGCGTCGGTGCGTGAAGAGATCGTCGCGACCCTGCGCACGCAGAAGGAAAAGCAATTGCTGGCCGACTTTACCGGCAAGCTGGAAGATCAGATCGCTGATGGCGGGACGTTCGAGGAAGTGGTCAAGGATAATGGCCTCAAGCTCGAAACCAGCCCGTTGCTGCTCGCCACCGGCAAGCAGGTCGAGGATCAGGCCTATGTCGTGTCCCCCGATGTGCAGCCGCTGCTGGCACCCGCTTTCGCGATGAGCGCGGATGATGATGCGCAGATGGTGCCGATCACCCCCGACAAGCGCTATGCACTGATCGCGTCGGGCGAGATCGTCGCCGCCGCGCCGCCGCCGCTGGCCAAGGTCAAGCCGATCGTGCAGGCGCAATATAAGCTGAACGCAGGCAACGATAAGGCCAAGGCGTTGGCCGAACAGATCCGCGCCAAGGTGGCCAAGGGCACTAAACTGACCGACGCCATCGCGCAGGCCGGCGTCAAGCTGCCCGCGCCGCAAATGTTGGGTGGCAAACGCGCCGACATCATGCGTGGTGAACAACGTCCGCCCGCTGAAGTCGCCATCCTTTTCTCCATGGCGGAAAATACGGTAAAAACGCTGCCGATCGGCCAGGATCGAGGCTATTTCGTGGTCCAGCTCAACGCCATCGAACGCGGTGACGCCAAGGATCAGCCCGAACTTCTGGCGCAAATGCGAGACCAACTGGGCGACGCGATCGGCGAGGAATATGGCCAACAATTCCAGCGTGCAGTAGAAAAGCGCCTGGGCACCACCCGGAACCCCAAGGCGGTCGAAGGCGTGCGCAAGGCGCTGGCCGCCTCCAACAGCGGCGACCTGTAAAATGGCATTGGCGAAGGGTGATATGGCCGCGCGCGCAGCCTTGGCACGAGGCGAGTCTGCGCTGGTGTGGCGGCGGCAGATTGCCGACACCGACACGCCGATCTCCGCCGCGCTCAAATTGTTCGAGGCCGATCGGGGCGACTATCTGCTCGAATCGGTCGAGGGTGGCGCGGTGCGTGGCCGCTACAGCCTGATCGGCCTCGCCCCCGACCTGGTGTTTCGCGCCCATGGGCAAAGCGCCGCGATCAACCGTCACTGGGCGACCGACCGCGACGCCTTTGCGCCGCTGGAGGCGGGTGCGCTGGATGCGTTGCGCGATCTGGTCGCCGAATGCCGGGCGGAGATGGACCCGGCATTGCCCGCCGCGCTCGCCTGCCTGGTTGGCTATTTCGGCTATGAGACGGTGGGCCTGGTCGAGAAACTGCCCCGCCCTGCCCCCAATCCCATCGACTTGCCCGACATGCTGTTCGTGCGGCCGACCATCATCCTGATCTTCGATCGCTTGGCCGACCAGCTCTATCTGGTCGCGCCGGTGTGGAAGGGCAGTTTTGCCGACCCGGATCGGGCGATCGAACAGGCGCTGGAGCGGATCGAGGCGACAGCCGCGCGGCTGGCTGCGCCGATCCCGGCCGCCCCCGCCCAGGCCGACATTGCCGACATCGCCGTGACCCCGGTGCTGGAGCCGGGCCGCTATGCCGCCATGGTCGATCGCGCGAAGGAGTATATCGTGGCGGGCGATATTTTTCAGGTGGTGCTGGCACAGCGCTTCACCAGCCCCTTCACCCTGCCGCCGATCGCTCTCTACCGCGCGCTGCGACGGATCAATCCCTCGCCCTTCCTCTATTATCTCGACCTGCCCGGCTTCGCGCTGATCGGGTCAAGCCCCGAAATCCTGGTCCGCGCGCGCGATGGCGAAGTCACGATCCGGCCGATCGCAGGCACTCGCCCGCGCGGCAAGAATGCCGTGGAGGATGCCGCCAACCGCGAAAGCTTGCTCGCCGATCCTAAGGAGCGGGCCGAACATCTGATGCTGCTCGACCTTGGGCGCAACGATGTCGGCCGGGTGGCGACCGCTGGCAGCGTGACCGTGACCGACAGCTACACCGTCGAATTTTACAGCCATGTCATGCATATCGTGTCCAACGTGGTCGGCCGCCTGTCGCCAGAGAAGGACGCGCTCGACGCCCTGTTCGCGGGCTTTCCGGCGGGCACCGTGTCCGGTGCGCCCAAGGTGCGCGCCTGCGAAATCATCGCCGAACTGGAACCCGAAACGCGCGGCGCTTATGCGGGCGGCGTCGGCTATTTCGGGCCGGACGGCAATATGGACAGTTGCATCGTCCTGCGTACCGCCGTCCTGAAGGATGGCGTCATGCATGTGCAGGCGGGCGCGGGCATCGTCGCGGATTCGAACCCCGACTATGAACAGCGCGAATGCGAGGCCAAGAGCGGTGCCTTGCTGGCGGCGGCGCGCGAAGCCGTGGCGTTGGCGCGGGATGCGGGGTTTGGGCAGTAGACGGGGCTAAGGCCTATCGACACGCCCGCCAGCCGGTCGCGCCGCGTTCGGCCTGATCGAGATGGAAATGGTCGCGATGGGCGGCATTATAATCGGGTGACAGGACGGTCGCGAACAGGTCGCACGCCCCGTCGCGCACGGCGCGCAGGAATTGCGCATCCTCGCCCTCACCCTTCCAGTCGCGCAGCACGCTGATGCTGCGGCCGTCGGCCAGGGTGAAGCCGGCCACGTCGAGCGCGTCGGCGGTCGCATGTTCGCTATAATCACCTGCGCTGCGGCCATACATGCGGCGACAGCTATAGCTGCCCAGATGGCGCATGGACCGCACCGGCTGGCCATAGATGCGCTGGGCGGCGGGCTGGACGACCTGCCACTCCCATAGTTTGAGCGCGGCGACGACCGGGCAGGACGGCGCGACCGACGCCGGGGCCAGCGCGATCGCGTCTTTCTCCGCGCGCAGCCGCACCGCATCGGAATAGGCGCACTGGTCCGCCCCACCCGGCTGCACCGCGACATAATCGACGCCTGCCCGGTCGAGCAGCGCACGGCATTGCGCGGCATCGCCGGTCAGCGCGGTCAGTTTGCGCCCGGTGAACATGCCGATCGGCTGGCTGAGGTCGAGGTCGGTCCAGGGCATGTCCTGCGGCCGCTGCCGCACGACGGCATAGCCGAGCAACAGAAGAGACAGCAGGACGGCAAGCAGGACGAGGCGGCGGAGGGTCACATGAAGTTTGCGCATGCCTCAAGCACGCCTGACCTGCGCCATAGGTTCCGACGTGACCGGATATCCCAGATGATCGGGGATGCATAAATGCCGTTCGCCATCCCGCTCCTCCGGCCAGGGCCGCACCGTTTCGACCGGATAGGCACGCGCATGGGCAACGAGGTCGGCATGGTTGGCGCACAGGGCCAGCCGCTCCAGATTGCGCCGGGTCGGGTAGATCAGCTTCCCCTCCCCCGCATCGCATTGCGCCAGCGTGGCCGCCGCGCCGCTCCAGAACAGCTTTACATTTTCGGTCGTATCGACGGTGGCCATCTGTCCGTCCGGCGCGCGAGCGATGTAGAAGCGCGTGTCGAAGATCCGCGTTGCCTGATCGAAGGGCGCGGGATGCCAGCGGGCAAAGGGCGTCAGCGCATCGAACGCGACGCTTAGGTCATGTCGGTCGAGCAGAGTGCGCAAGGGCACGCCATCCTGCAGCCCGTCGCGCAGACGCAGCACGGTTGCCGCGTCCACCACGCCATGCAAGCCAACCCCCAACCCCGCTTCCTCGATCGTCTCGCGAATCGCGGCGATGCGCGCGGCCGCCTCGTCCTGCTCCAGTCCGTGATCGATCCGCGCGGCCAGATCATGATCCTCCGCATCGACCGCGCCGCCGGGAAAGACCAGCGCGCCGGCGGCAAAGACCATGGTGCTGGCCCGTTCCATCATCAATATATCCGGCGGCCCATCGGCCCGGTCGCGCACGATCACGACCGTTGCAGCCGGGCGGCTGCGCTGTTCCAATTCTGTCATGAGACCGCCTTAGGCGCACGAGGCGCTGGCGGTAAAGTCCTTCAAGCAACCCCAAAGGGAGGGGTTGGTGGAGCCTAGCGGGATCGAACCGCTGACCTCGTCATTGCGAACGACGCGCTCTCCCAGCTGAGCTAAGGCCCCAAAGGAGCGCTGCCTATAGGCGAGGGATTTGGCGCTTGCAACGGTCTTTTTGCACGATTGCTTGCGCGGCCACCATGCGCGGTGCCAAAGCGTTCCCCCGTTCCAAAAGAGGCCCCTATGCCGACCATCGCCCTGCTGATCATCTCCAATGTCTTCATGACCATCGCCTGGTATTGGCACCTCAAGGGCGGCATGGAAAAGCCGATCCTGCTGGTCATCCTGATCAGTTGGGGCATCGCGCTGGTCGAATATTGCTTTGCCGTTCCCGCCAACCGGATCGGCTATGCCCATGGCTGGAGCGCGGGGCAGCTCAAGGTCGCGCAGGAAGCGATCGCGCTGGTCATCTTCGGCGGCTTCATGGTCACAGTGCTGGGCGAACCCCTCCACTGGCGCCACCTCGCCGCCTTCGCCTGCATCATGGGCGCGGTGGGGTTTCTGTTCGTGGGGAAGTGAGTCCAGTCAGGGAAGCAGAAGTGAACTGTCGCCATAGCTGTAGAAACGGTAGCCGTGGCCGATCGCGTGGGCGTAGGCAGCTTGCATCCGGTCGCGTCCTATCAGGGCGCTGACCAGCATGAAGAGGGTCGATTTGGGCAGATGGAAATTGGTCATCAGCCCGTCGATGGCGCGGAAGCGGTAGCCGGGGGTTATAAAGATGCGGGTTTCGTCGGCGAAGGGGTGGATGATGCCATCTTCGCTCGCCGCGCTTTCCAGCAGCCGTAGGGACGTCGTGCCGACCGCGATCAGGCGACCGCCCGCCGCGCGCGCGGCGTTCAGCCGGTCGGCGGTGGCGGGTTCGATCCGACCCCATTCGGCGTGCATGCGGTGGTCGTCGGTGTCGTCGGCCTTGACCGGCAGGAAGGTGCCCGCGCCGACATGGAGGGTCAGCGTTTCCGTCAGCACCCCGGCCTTGGCCAGCGCCGCCATCAGGTCCGGCGTGAAATGCAGCGCGGCGGTGGGGGCAGCGACCGCGCCATCCTCACGCGCGAACATGGTCTGATAATCGCTGACGTCGCGTTCGTCGGTCGGGCGCTTGCTGGCGATATAGGGGGGCAAGGGCATACGACCGGCCCGTTCCAGCAGCACTTCCACTGGCTCGGTGCCCTCGAAGTCCAGCGTCACGCCGCCATCTTCGTCGCGCGGCCCGGCGATCGCGGTGACGCCTGCGCCAAAGTCGATCCGGTCGCCATCGCGCACCCGCTTCGCATTGCGCAGGAAGGCCTGCCATTGGCGTAGACCCAGGCGCTTGTGCAGCGTTGCGCCGATCCGCGCTTCGCCGCGCGTGCCTTCCAACTGGGCGGGAATGACGCGCGTGTCGTTGAATACCAGGACGTCGCCCGCGCGCAGCAAGCCCGGCAGGTCGCGTACCGTGAGGTCGGCAAAGTCCCCTGCCCCCGGCACCAGCAACAGCCGCGCGGCATCGCGCGGGCTGGCGGGGCGCAGCGCGATATTTTCCGGCGGGAGGTCGAAGTCGAACAGGTCTACGCGCATCGGTCTATCTGTTTCGTTTGATCAGGCCAGCAACCGTTCGTGTCGAGCGCAGTCGAGACAGGCTCGCCCCTGCGCCAGCGGCTTCTCGACTTCGCTCGAAGCGAACGGGGAGCGGTCGATTATTGTCCGGGCGCTGGCGAAGGCAGGATCGACGGTGCGGCGGGTGCGGCCATGCCGGGCATCGGCATCCTTACCGGCGGCTTGCCATCGCTTTCAATCGAAGCCTGCCAGATCACGCTGGGATTGGCAGGCGGCTCGCCCTGGGCAATGGCATCGACATATTGCATGCCCTCGATCACCCGGCCGAAGACGGTATATTTCTTGTCGAGCTGCATCCGGGGCAGCAGAACGATGAAGAACTGGCTGTTGGCGCTGTCCTCGCTCTGCGCGCGCGCCATCGACACGGTGCCGCGCAGATGAGGCATCGGGTTGAACTCGGCCTTGAGGTCGGGGAGCTGCGATCCGCCGGTGCCGTCGCCCTTGGGGTCTCCACCCTGCGCCATGAAGCCGGGGATGACGCGGTGGAATTTCAGGCCGTTATAGAAACCCTGCCGCGTCAGTTCCTTGATCCGCTCGACATGGCCAGGCGCAATGTCGGGACGCAACTGGATACGAACACGGCCGCCGGTCGACAGGTCCAGATCCCAGATATTTTCTGGATCAGCCGGTATGGTTGCAGGCGGCAGCTTCGGCGTCAGGTCGGTTTCCAGCGACTTGGCGTTGCTCTGCGCCCGTGCGGCCGCTTCGGCGCGCTTGACCTGATCCGCACCGCCGCCTCCACCTTGAGCGTAGGCAAAGCCGGACGTGGCAAGGGCGACACCGATCGCCATGGTCTTGAGCGCGCAGGTGAAACGCATGAAGCAGACTTCCTTGATCTTATGGGCGTAGGGCCAAGCCGCCCTGATAGCGCGCTGATCGCGATTGGCAACTGAACGCAGGCTGAGCAGCGTTATGCGTTGCCTTTGCGGCCCATCTTTTCCACTCGCGCCACAACGTCGTCGCGCACGGCGGGACTGACGAATTTATGGATCGGCCCGCCATAGAGGGCGATTTCCTTGACCAGCCGCGAGGCGATCGGTTGCAGGCAGACGTCCGCCATCAGGAAAACGGTCTCGACGCGCGCATTGATCTGCTGGTTCATGCCCGCCATTTGATATTCATATTCGAAGTCGGCGACGGCGCGCAGCCCGCGCACGATGACGCTCGCCCCCTGCGATTCGGCAAAGTCCATCAGCAGCGAATTGAAGCCGATGACGACAATGTCAGCGTCGATGCCCGCACATTCGCGCCGCACCATGTCCAACCGCTCTTCGTCGGAGAACATGGGCGACTTGGCGATATTGGTCGTGACCCCGATCACCAGCTTGTCGACCAGCTTCGCGCCGCGCCGGATGATGTCCATATGGCCCAGGGTGATGGGATCGAAGGTGCCGGGATAGACGCCGATACGCTGCTTGCTCATGGGGCTTAGCGATCCCTTTCGATGATATAGTCGGCGATGGCGCGCAACAGGTCGGCCTCCGCGCCATAGCCGTGCAGATGCGCCTTGGCCTGATCGACCAGCATATGCGCCTGCGCCCGTGCGCGATCGACACCCAACAGCGATACGAAGGTTTCCTTGCCCGCCGCGGCATCCTTGCCCAGCGCCTTGCCCGCCAAGTCCGCGTCGCCTTCGACATCCAGCAGATCGTCGGCAATCTGGAAAGCGAGGCCAATGTCGCGGGCATAGCCATGCAGGCTGGTGCGCGCCTCAACCGGGATGCGCGCCATGATCGCGGCCGCCTCGACGCAGAAGGCGATCAAGGCGCCGGTCTTGAGATTTTGCAGCCGGGTGACGGTGGCGAGGTCGAAGCGCGATTTTTCCGCCTCCAGGTCCATCATCTGCCCGCCCGCCATGCCCGCCGGGCCGCTCGCCAGCGCAAGCGCCCTGACCAGGTCGATCCGCACGAACGGGTCGGCATGAGTCTGCTCGTCGGCCAGGACTTCGAAGGCGACATCGTGCAGGCAATCGCCGGCCAATATCGCGCTGGCTTCGTCGAAGGCCTTGTGGACGGTGGGCTTGCCCCGGCGCATGTCGTCATCGTCCATCGCGGGCAGATCGTCATGGATCAGCGAATAGACATGGATGCACTCGACCGCCAGGCCGACCCGCAGCGCCGATTCGCGCGCGATGTTGAACAGGTCGCAGGTCGCTTCGACCAGCAGGGGCCGCAGCCGCTTGCCGCCGCCGATCGCGGCGTGGCGCATCGCTTCATAGAGGCGCGCGCGCGCATCGTCGGGCACGGGCAAGAGCAGGTCGAAGCCATGATCGATCCGCGCCGCAACATCACGCGAACGGCTGGTCAGCAACGCCGACGACGAAACATCCCCCCCCATGCCGCTCAGTCCGCGCCGAACGGCTGCGCGCCGGTAACTGCGCCATTGGCGTCGACCGTCAGCTTGGCGATCCGCGCCTCGGCGGCCTGCAGCCGGTCGGCACAGCGTTTGCGCAACGCTTCCCCCTGCGCATAGAGCGAGATCGACTCGTCAAGCGGCACATCGCCGCTTTCGAGCCTGCGCACAATGGTTTCAAGGGCGCGTAGCGCATCCTCGAAGGAAAGCTGGTTGGGGTCCGGGGCTTGCGTGCTGCTGTCGGTGGCCATGCCCTTGCATTGACCGCCACCGCCCGCCCGGTCAAGCCCGCAGCATACAATCGGGCACTCGCCCGATCTTTTGGCCCCACCCCTGTCATGAAAGCGTCATGACGTCATATCAGGGGCATGGCGGGAAAGACGCAGATTTGCGTTGACGCATTATGCTGCACGCGCACATAAAAGGATCGCTATGAAATCTTATATCCCCCTTATCGCCGCCGCGAGCCTTGGCTTGCTTTCCGCCTGCAACCAGAATGACGAACCCGAAGTCGTGGGCGGTCCGCGTGACCCGATGGCTGCCGAGCTCGCCAATGCCGCACCCGTCGAGCTGCCGCCGTCGGTCAAGGCCAACAAGCAGTTCCGCTGCAAGGACAACAGCTTGCTGTTCGTCGATTATATGAGCGACGACAAGACCGCGCTGCTGCGCACCGAAAAGGGCGGCGCAGCCACCACGCTGAAGGCAGCCGAAGCCGGTCAGCCCTTCACCGCCGAGGGCGGTTACACCATCGACGGTGCGGGCGACAAGGTCACCATCACCGTCCCTGGCAAGAGCGCACAGGCCTGCCACGTTTAAGGCGGCCTGATCCTTCCATCCATTCCCAGGCCGGACCGCCCCTAACGGTCCGGCCTTTTTCTTGTCCGCGCATTGGCGGGTTTCGCCTCATTTTCGGGCATTGCCTGCCGTTCTGGTTATATATATATCTTCCCCCATATGTGGAGCTTCACACTGTGGAACTTCGCGGCGCTTGCTGCAGCCATCTATTGCATAGCTAAGGCTGTGATCGACCTGCGCACGCGCGGGTATATGTGGGGGATCGTGGGTCTGCTGAGCGCAGCGGTGTTTCTGCTGACGTCGATCAAAACCCACGCAGTGAAGATCGATCTGCCCGTCGCCGGATCGTGACGGCTAACGCCCCAGAGCGGACGTTTACTCTGGCGCTCGTTTCTGATTGAAGCACCACTTTCGGATCGCCTGAACGCCAGCAAGGACCACCAGCCCAACCCCAAACGCGAGCCAGGCTACTCCCCATCCATGAAAGACATCTATCTCCGTCGACTTCTTCCAAATTAGCCCTGCGCCCATGAGTGCCGCTATCAGAAGTTGACCATAGGTGATTTTGGAGAAGGCAAGCGCACGCGCCCCCTCCCTGGTCAATGCTGGGCCTTCTGGCGTTCGGCGCTCTAACTCGCGTGATGGAGCATTCCAAGCCCAGTAATACATCGCCATGAAAGACAGCAAGATAGCTGCTATCCCGCCCCACATCGCAATCTGCGCGATGGCGCTATCGGCATCCGGGGTTCGCCAGACTAGAAGCAGTATCAGGCCAACGGAGGCAGGAAAGATGGACCACGTGGCGTAGCGAATGCGCTTGTTGAAAGCCGCTACAAACTCGTCTCTTTCCGAGTGGCTCACGCGAATTGGCGCACCCCTCTGATACTTACGATAGAATAATCCCTGTTCACCGACCGAAAACTGATCAGCGAAAGTTTGCCGCAGGCGATCAAAGTGAGCGTTGCCAAACATGCGGACAACTTAGACAAATATCGGCGGCACGCAATGACCGCTCTCCACCATTTCTCACCAACCAGACAAAGCCGACACGCCCCCCTATTTCGCAGCCCCTCTGCGCGCAATGGCAGCAGGCAAGCGCGGGAGAGGCGCGCCCACCTCTTATCCCGTTTCTCCCGCCCGATCGACGCATGTCACCAAAGCATGCACGCCGCCATTGCTCTCCGCCCACGCCCCCGCTAAAGGCGCGGCATGTCCAGCACCGCCACCCAGATCACCCCGGAAATCGTCGCCGAACATGGCCTCAGCCCGGAAGAATATGACCGCGTATTGAAGGCGATCGGCCGCGAGCCGAACCTGACGGAACTCGGCATCTTCTCGGTCATGTGGTCGGAGCATTGCTCGTATAAATCCTCCAAGATCCACCTGATGAAGCTGCCGACCACCGGCCCGCAGGTGATTTGCGGTCCCGGCGAAAATGCCGGCGTCGTGGACATTGGCGATGGGCAGGCGGCGATCTTCAAGATGGAGAGCCACAACCACCCCAGCTATATCGAACCCTATCAGGGCGCGGCAACCGGGGTTGGCGGCATTTTGCGCGACGTGTTCACCATGGGCGCGCGGCCGATCGCCAACATGAATGCGCTGCGTTTCGGGCGGCCCGATCATCCCAAGATGCGCCACCTCATCAGCGGCGTGGTGCGCGGCATTGGCGGCTATGGCAATTGCGTAGGCGTGCCGACTGTCGGCGGCGAGGTGAATTTCCACCCCGCTTATGACGGCAATATCCTGGTCAACGCCATGACCGTGGGCATCGCCGACACCGACAAGATTTTTTACAGCGCCGCATCCGGCGTGGGCAATAGCATCGTCTATGTCGGCTCCAAGACCGGCCGCGACGGCATCCATGGCGCAACCATGGCCAGCGCCGATTTCGGCGACGATGCCGATGCCAAGCGCCCCACCGTGCAGGTCGGCGATCCCTTCACCGAAAAGCTGCTGATCGAAGCCTGTCTTGAACTCATGGCATCGGACGCGATCGTCGCGATTCAGGATATGGGTGCGGCGGGCCTAACCTCCTCCAGCGTCGAAATGGCGTCGAAGGGCGGCGTCGGCCTCCTGCTCAACATGGATGCCGTGCCGCAGCGCGAAACCGGCATGACCGCCTATGAAATGATGCTCTCCGAATCGCAGGAGCGCATGTTGATGGTGTTGAAGCCGGGCCGCGAAGCCTTTGCCGAAGCGATCTTCCACAAATGGGAACTGGACTTCGCGATCATCGGCGAAGTCACCGACAGCGGCCGCATGGTGCTGGTCCATCATGGCGAAACCGTGTGCGACATTCCGCTGGCCCCGCTGGCGGATGATGCGCCGCTCTATGATCGCCCGTCGATGCCGATCGCGGATTACAAGGCCTGGTCGGGCGTGAAGCCGCTCGGCGATATTCCCGAATCCACCGACATCGGCGCGGACCTGCTCAAACTGATGGGCAGCCCCGACATCGCCAGCCGCCGCTGGATCTGGGAACAATATGACCATATGGTCGGTGCCGACACCGTCCAGCGCCCCGGTGGCGACGCAGCCGTCGTGCGCGTCCATGGCTCCAACAAGGGCATCGCGATCAGCACCGATTGCACCCCGCGCTACTGCTATGCAGACCCCTATGAAGGCGGCAAGCAGGCCATCGCCGAATGCTATCGCAACCTGTCCGCGGTCGGCGCGACACCGCTGGCGGTGACCAACTGCCTGAACTTCGCCAACCCCCAGCGCCCCGAAATCATGGCGCAGCTGACGGGTTGCCTCGACGGCATGGGCGACGCCTGCCGCGCTCTCGACTTCCCGATCGTGAGCGGCAATGTGTCGCTCTATAACGAAAGCAAGGCGACGGGTGGCGGCAGCGCCATTTTGCCGACGCCTGCGATTGGCGGGATTGGCTTGCTGGCCGATGTGGATGTCATGGCGACGGTGGCGTTCAAGAATGAAGGCGACGCCATCTGGCTGATCGGCGGAGAAGGCACGCATCTCGGCCAGTCGATCTGGCTGCGCGAAATCGCCGGTCTGGAAGCGGGCGAAGCGCCCAAGGTCGACTTGGCTGCTGAGCGCGCCAATGCCGACACCATCCGCGCCCTCGTCGCATCCGGCACCGCTAACGCGGTTCATGATGTGTCCGACGGCGGCCTGTTGGTCACGATCGCGGAAATGGCGTTGGCGGGCAAAATCGGCGCTATCATCGACCCGATCGAGTCGACTGCATCCGCTTTTGGTGAAGATCAGGCGCGCTATGTCGTAACCACACGGTCGGACGCCGATGTTCCGGGCGCTGTTCGCATCGGGTCTGTTGGCGGCCACGGCATCGAGGAAACGCGCGACGTTGGCATCAACGTGTCACTCACCGACCTGCGCGCCGCGCATGAAGGCTTCTTCCCCAAGCTGATGGACAGCGAACTTTAACCGAATCGAATATCGAGGCTGGCCTTCCGACATAAGGAGGAAGAGCGCGCCTGCTTCCAGATCACTCCCTGCCGCTATGGACCTTTGCGGATCGTCCTACTATATACCGATCGGTATGGAACAAGTTGCAACCACTTCTCGCGGTCGCCCGCGCGAGTTTGACCCGGCGCAGGCTTTGGCCGCTGCGCTGCAGGTCTTCTGGCGGCGCGGCTATGAAGGGGCATCGATCTCTGAATTGACCGAGGCGATGGGGATCACCCGACCCAGCCTTTATGCTTGTTTCGGCAATAAGGAAGCCCTGTTCCGGCAGGCGCTCGACCTCTACGAAACCGAGAAGCTGTGCTACGTTAAGACCGCGCTGGAAGCGCCGACGGCGCGCGGCGTGGCCGAACGATTATTGCGTGGCTCCCTCGCCATACAATGTAGCGATAGCGAACCACAGGGTTGCCTGGGCGTCATGAGCACCATCGCAGGGGTGACGGAAGCCGACTGCATCCGCGATGAAGTGTTGAAGCGGCGCGCCTCCTCCAATGCGGCACTGCTGGCGCGGTTCTGTCAGGCACAGGAAGAAGGCGATCTGCCCGATGGCATCGAGCCAGATGCCTTGGCCTGTTATCTGTCGACGGTAATGCAAGGCATGGCGGTTCAGGCGTCAGGCGGCGCATCGCGCGACACACTCGAAAAGCTGGTGCAAACCACCCTTGCTATGTGGCCAGGCCGCTAAAGCGGTCCGCATCGCGAGAGCAAGGTTCGTTCACCGGCTATAAATAATTACCAATCGGTATGTAATTCCGATTGACGCAGCGCAACATTTCATTATATACCGATAAGTATGAAATGAACCACTGAGCCGACTGGCTTCAGAGAGGTGAATATGCGCTGTCCCATAATTAGAGGCGGTCCCTGACCGTCATAGTGCGGTAGCCCAATAGGGCGCTGCATTCCCCCATCGACATTCCTGTTTCACAGCGCTGCACTGATATGCAGGGCTTTGCCCCCATACGTATCCGCCGGACAAATGCGTGCCCGGCCGGGACGATTGGTTGCGCTCTTTTTTCACTAGAGCCGTCCAGGGAGGACCTAAAAAATGGCTTTCGTAGATTTCGCCCAGCCTTTGGCTGGGGCGCCCCTATCCGCATGTCCGTCGTCGATTGACACGGCGGGCCTATTTGCCGCGCTCACCTCCTTGGAATGGCAAGTGGTGACCATGGCCCAATCCGATCGGCTCTCCACCTTGCGCCACCCCGGTCGCTGGGATCGGTGGCGCGCCATTATTTTCGGCCCTAGTCCAAGCCCGGTCCTGGCCAATGAGCGGCTCGAAGCGTTGCGCCGCCTGTCGGTCGAAGCGTGGCATCGCGGCTACGCCGTCACCCCGTCCGCCCTTGCCGACGCGAAAGAGGCGGGTTTTACTTCCGACCAGCTCGAACTGCTGCTCGCCACCATCAGCGCGGGCCGCAGCGCCCGTGGACGAAAGGTTCGCCCATGAACATGCTTGCCCCCATCCATGCCGACACAGCTCATGCAGTTCCGCCATCCAAGCGTCGAGGCCTGTCCCGGCGCGGCGGTGCAATGGCTGCCATTGCGCTGGTCCTCGTCGCCGGTGCCGCCTGGAAATGGCTGGACCAGCCTAATGCGCAGGCCGCGGCCACGCCGATCGCCACCGTCGGCATCTCCACGCCGCTCGCGCGCGAAGTGACGCAGTGGGACGAATATGTCGGTCGCTTCGCCCCCAGCCAGACGGTCGAAATTCGTCCGCGCGTATCGGGCGCAGTCACCGCGCTGCACTTCCGCGACGGCGACATTGTGCGCAAGGGCCAATTGCTCTTCACGATCGATCAACGCCCGTTCCGCGCCGCGCTGGCCGAAGCACAAGCCAATGTCGTCGCCGCCCGCAGCACCTTGGCGCTTGCCCGTTCGGATTATGCCCGCGTCCAGCGGCTGACCGGCGACGAAGCCATTTCCGCAAGCGAAGTCGATGCCCTGCGCGCCCGGCTGCAATCCGCCAAGGCTGCGCTGGCCGCTGCCGAGGCGCGCGCGCGCCAGCGGTCGCTCGACATGGAATTTACGCAGGTCCGCGCCCCGATCGGCGGCCGCGTGTCCGACCGCCGCATCGATATCGGCAATCTGGTGGCAGGCGGCGACGGCGCCAGCGCGACATTGCTGACCACGATCAATGCGCTCGATCCGATCTATTTCACCTTCGATGCGTCCGAGGCTTTGTTCCTTAAGGCGCAGCGTGACCGGGCGGATGGCGAGGGCGCAACCGCCGTCGAAGTCCGCTTGCAGGATGAAACCGACTATAAGTGGAAGGGCAAGCTGGACTTCACCGACAACGGCCTCGACCCGCGTTCGGGCACGATCCGGGTGCGCGCGACCTTTGCCAATCCGGGCATGTTCCTCGCCCCCGGCCTGTTCGGCAATATGCGCCTCGCCAGCGGTGGCACGGCCCGCGCCTTGCTGGTGCCCGACGCCGCGATCCAGTCCGACCAGGCGCGCAAGACGGTGCTGGTCGTAGGCAAGGACGACAGCGTCTCCGCCAAGCCGGTCGAACTCGGCCCCGTCGTGGATGGCCTGCGGATCATCCGGTCCGGCCTGACGCCGCAGGACCGCGTCATCGTCGGCAATGTCCAGGCGGCGATGCCCGGCACCAAGGTCGCGGTGCGCGCCGCACCCATCAAGCCGCAGCCGACGCCGGTGACGCCCGTCGATCCGGCCGCCGCACCCGCCGCCGCCCAGGCGACCTTTGCGCGCTAAACCCATTTCCCAAGGATAACGCCCATGCGTTTCTCCCGCTTCTTCATCGACCGGCCGATCTTTGCGGCCGTGATCGCCGTGATCATCACGGTGGTCGGCGCGCTCGCCTTCATCGGGCTGCCCGTCGCGCAATATCCCGACATCGTGCCGCCGACCGTGACGGTCAGCGCGCAATATCCCGGCGCATCGGCCGAGACGGTGGCCCAGACCATCGCCGCGCCGATCGAACAGGAAATCAACGGCGTCGACGACATGCTTTATGTCAGCAGCCAGTCGACCGGCGATGGCAGAGTGACGATCACCGTCACCTTCAAGATCGGCACCGACCTGGATGCCGCGCAGGTGCTGGTGCAGAACCGCGTCGCGGTCGCCGTCCCGCGCCTGCCCGAAGAGGTACAGCGCCTGGGCGTCGTGACCCGCAAGACATCGCCCGATTTCCTGATGGTCGTTAATCTCCAGTCGCCCGACGGGTCGCTCGACCGCAATTACCTCTCCAACTATGCTCTGACGCAAGTGCGTGATCGCCTCGCGCGGCTCGACGGCGTGGGCGACGTGCAACTGTTCGGCGCACGCGACTATGCGATGCGGGTGTGGATCGACCCCGGTCGCGCCGCCGCGCTCAACCTGACGGCCGGCGAGATCGTCGCCGCCCTGCGCGCGCAAAATGTGCAGGTGTCGGCGGGGGCAATCGGCCAGCCGCCCTATGATAGCGGTGAAGCCTTCCAGCTTGGCGTCGAGATGCAGGGCCGCCTGAACGAACCCCAGCAATTTGCCAATATCGTCATCCGCACGGACGCCGATGGCCATCAGGTCCGCGTCGCTGACGTCGCCCGTGTCGAACTGGGCGCGCAGGATTATGGCATCAACACCTATCTGTCCGGCAAGCCCACGGTCGTCATCGCGGTCATGCAGCGCCCCGGCTCCAACGCGCTCGACGCGGCAGAGAAGGTGAAAGCGGAAATGGACAGCCTGTCCCAGCGCTTTCCCAAGGGGCTGGAATATAGCGTCATCTACAACCCGACCGAATTCATCAGCCAGTCGATCGATGCTGTCTATGACACGCTGTTCGAGGCGGTGATCCTGGTCGTCCTCGTCATCCTCATCTTCCTCCAGAACTGGCGCGCGGCGGTCATCCCGATCATCGCCATCCCGGTCTCGCTGATCGGCACCGCGACGATGCTGGCGGCGGTCGGCTATTCGCTCAACAATCTCTCGCTCTTCGGCCTGGTGCTGGCGATCGGCATCGTCGTCGATGACGCCATCGTCGTGGTCGAAAATGTCGAACGCAATATCGAGGAAGGCATGTCTCCGCTGGAGGCGGCGCGCTTCTCGATGGACGAAGTGGCGGGCGCACTCGTGGCGATCGTTATGGTGCTGTGCGCGGTGTTCGTGCCGACGCTGTTCATCACCGGCATTTCGGGCGCTTTCTATCAGCAATTCGCCGTCACCATCTCGACCGCGACGGTGATCTCGCTGCTGCTCTCGCTCACCCTCTCTCCCGCCGCCGCCGCCTTGCTGTTGAAGCCCAAACATGGGCATGACGCGCCAGCAGCGGACGCCCCGCGCTGGAAGCGATGGCTGCAAAAGGCTGCCGATGCCTTCAATCGCGGCTTTGAACGGATGAGCGATCGCTATGCCAGCCTTACCCGTTTCCTGGTCGCCCGGCCCAAGAAGATGCTGCTCACCTATGCGGGCCTGATCGCCGCAACCATCGCGCTGTTCTGGGTCACCCCCGGCGGCTTCATTCCAGCGCAGGATCAGGGCTATTTTCTGGCCGTGGTCCAGCTTCCGCCCGGCGCATCGCTCGAACGCACCGACAAGGTGACGCGCGAGGTCGCAGAGAAGATCCTGCCGATCAAGGGCCTGCGTGGCGCGGTGATGTTCGCTGGCTTCCATGGTCCTTCGCAGACGGCCGCGCCCAATTCGGCGGCGATCTACTTCCCCTTCACCAGCTTTGCTGAACGCAAGGCGGTTGGGGCAACCTATGCCGGGATTATGGAACAGGCGGGCAAGGCCATCGACGGTTATGACGAGGCGCGCATCATTCTCGTGCCACCACCCGTCATCCAGGGCATCGGGTCAGCCGGTGGCTATCGCACGATGATCGAGGATCGCGAAGGGCGCGGCTATGACGCGCTGAACAAGGTCGCCACCGATTATATCGGCAAGGCCAATACGACCCCCGGCCTCGCCCAAGTCTATACCCTGTTCGACGTCGCCACCCCACGCATCTTCGCCGATGTGGACCGGCGCAAGGCCGACCTGCTGGGCGTCCCACCGGAGCGCGTGTTCGAAGCGATGCAGGTCTATCTGGGTTCGGCTTTCGTCAACGACTTCAACCTGCTGGGCCGCACCTATCGCGTCACGGCACAGGCGGATCAGGCGTTTCGCGGATCGACGGCGGACATCGCCAACCTCAAGACCCGGTCCAATTCGGGCGCGATGGTGCCCCTCGGTTCCCTGTCGACCTTCCAGGACAAGACTGGCCCCTATCGCGTCGTCCGCTATAATCTGCTGCCTGCGGTGGAGGTCGATGGCGACACGGCACCGGGCTATTCGTCCGGCCAGTCGCTCAGCACGATCGAAAAGCTGGGTGAAACGGCGCTGCCTGCTGGATACGCGCAGGAATGGACCGGCATCGCCTATCAGCAGGCGACGGCGGGCAATACGGCGGGCCTGGTGTTCGGGATGGCGGTCTTCTTCGTCTTCCTGGTGCTTGCGGCGCAATATGAAAGCCTGACGCTACCGCTGGCGATCATCCTGATCGTGCCGATGTGCCTGTTGGCCGCGATGCTGGGCGTCAACCTGCGGGGGATGGACAATAATATCCTGACCCAAATCGGCCTGGTCGTGCTGATCGCGCTGGCGGCCAAGAACGCCATTCTGGTGGTCGAGTTCGCCAAGCAGGCCGAGGAACAGCAGGGCCTCTCGCCCGTCGAGGCGGCGGTGCAGGCCGCACGCACTCGGCTGCGGCCGATCCTGATGACCAGCTTCGCCTTCATCCTGGGCGCGGTGCCTTTGGTGATCGCGCAAGGGGCCGGTGCCGAGCTGCGCCAGGCCTTGGGCACGGCGGTCTTCTTCGGCATGGCCGGGGTCACGGCCTTCGGTTTGCTCTTCACCCCCACTTTCTATGTCGTCTGCCGCGCGCTTGGCGACCGCTTCACCCGTCGCGGGCGGAGCGGCCAGGCCCCCGCGCTGCAACCGGCCGAATAGGAACCCACGCCATGACCAAATCCCTGTTCGCTGCCCTGTTGGCAGCTACTGCCCTCACGGCCTGCGCCGCTGGCCCCGACTATCGGCCGCCAGTCACGCCCCCCACCGCCGCCGCGCCCTTCATCGGCACGGCAACCCCCGCCGTCAGCGCGGCGGAGGCGCAGGGCGATTGGTGGCGGCTCTATGACGACCCGCTGCTCGACCGGCTGGTGGGCGACGCGCTGCGCGCCAACACCGACATCCGCGTCGCGGTGGCGCGGCTGGAGCGGGCGCGCGCCACCCTGCGCGGCGCGCGATCGGATCGGCTGCCCTCGACTGGCCTCGACGGCACGGTCACCTATGGCCGCACGGCAGCGGCGCAAAGCTTGCCCGGCCTCGATCGGGAGAATCGCACCGTCGATGCGGGGTTCAGCGTCGGCTATGAGGTCGATCTGTTCGGCCGGGTGAAGCGTTCTGTCGAGGCGGCACGCGGCGATCTCGGCGCGGCCGAGGCCGATACCGATGCCGTCCGCGTGGCGGTGGTCGCCGATACGGTCCGCGCCTATGTCGACGCCACCTCTTCGGCCGAGCGGCTGGCCGTGGCGCAGCGTACCGTCGACCTGCTCGATCGATCGATCCGCATCACCGGCGCGCGCTTCGATGCGGGTCGATCGGATCGGCTCGACGTAATCCGCGTGACCGCCTTGCGCGACCAGCAAAAGGCGCTGGTGCCAAGCCTCGCCGCCGACCGGGATGCCGCCCTGTTCCGACTCGCAACGCTGACGGGGCGCACACCGCAAGACTTGCCCGCCGATATCCGCGCCAGCGTCACTACGCCGACCCTGACGCGGCCTATCCCGGTGGGCGACGGGCGCGCGCTCCTCGCCCGGCGGCCCGATGTCCGCGCCGCCGAACGCCGCCTCGCTGCCGACACGGCACGGATCGGCGTGGCGACGGCGGACCTCTATCCGCGCATTTCGCTGGGCGGCGCGATCGGCACGACCGCGATCGGCGGCGGCGACATATTGGGCGGCGGTCCGCTCCGCTGGGTGCTGGGGCCGCTCATCAACTGGGCCTTCCCCAATCAGGAAGCGATCCGCGCCCGCATCGGCGCCGCCCGCGCCGACAGCGCCGCGACGCTGGCGACCTTCGACGGCACGGTGCTGCGCGCGCTGGAGGAGACCGAAACGGCCCTGTCCATCTATGCCCATGCGATGGAACGCCGCGATACGTTGCAAGCGGCCCGCGATGCCGCCGATCGTGCCGCGCGCATCAGCCTTGCGCGCCAGCGGGAGGGCCAGATTGATTTCCTGACTGTGCTGGATGCGCAACGCACATTGGCAGCGGCAGAGGCCGACAGCGCCTCTGCCAGTCGCGCAGTGGCCTTTGCGCAGGTCGATCTGTTCCGCGCATTGGGTGGCGGCTGGCAGCACGGTGGCGGCAGCTAGTCATTTGCAGGGCGCAGGGGTAGGAACACGGTCGGCTAATTAAAAAGGAGTGTGGATTATATCCATGACGGCGTTAATTTCAGCGTCTGTATCTCAGCCTCCAGAAAGTCAGCCTGATTCCGATACCGGCCATCACCCTTCGCCAGTTGCACTATTTCAGTGAGTTGGCTGCCGCCGGCAATTTTCGACGGGCGGCGGAACGGGCGGGCGTATCGCAGCCCTCTCTATCGGCGCAGATTCAGTTGCTCGAAGCGCAATTGGGGCAGTCGCTGGTGGAGCGCGGAGCCGGTGCTACTATGCTGACACCCATGGGGCGGGAGATACTCCGCCACGCCCATGCCATATTGGCCGACGTGAGCGCGCTGAGCGATCTTGCCCGATCCGACGGAGATGCCATGATCGGCACCATCAGGCTCGGTGCCTCTCCCACGCTTGGCCCCTATCTTTTGCCGCAGGTGGTCGCGCGCCTGCATCGCGACCATCCCGAACTGCGCCTGCACATAAGGGAGGGGTTACCGCACGATCTGCTGCGTGACCTTGCTTCGGGCCTGCACGATGTGGTGCTCACCCAATTGCCCGTGATTGGCGATCAATATTTCGTCATGTCGTTGTTTCGCGAGCCGTTGCTGCTGGTCATGGCGCAGGATGATCCGCTTGCCGGACAGCGATGCGTACAGCCTGAGATGCTTGCCGGGAGGGGACTGCTGACATTGTCGCCGCATTATCGGCTAAGCGACCAGATACAGGCGCTGGGCAAGGCGGTCGGTGCGCCGGTGCTGCGCGACTATGAGGGAACCAGTCTGGACGCTGTCCGGCAAATGGCCGGTATGGGCATGGGTATCGCGTTGCTGCCTGCCCTCTATATACGCTCAGAGATACGCGATCATGATGATGTCACGATCCGGCCAATGGCATCACAGATTATTGAGCGGGAAGTTGGCCTGGTGTGGCGGCGCAGTGCCGGGCGGGCCGCTATTTACCAAAGACTGGCGGACATGGTGATAAGTGTTGCTGGATCATGAACCGATATTTCAATAGGATATTCCTATCGTTATTTTCGTCATTAGCGATTTGATCCAATGAGCAGTGGCCGCTATTGCGCGTTTAAGCATCTGGCATGATGATTTGGTGACGCCAAATAATGGTGCCAGAGCAGGATAACATAAAATCGGACGTCCCTAGGAGCGGAGCAAAGCCATCCATGGTGGATTACCAGGGATAGCTTGCTGCGCCATGCTTGCGAGACGCGCCATTAAATGTCATCCGGCTTTTTGGGTAATAATGTTACGCGGTGGGACATTCGAATATGGCGGCTCCGGTCGATGTGCGATTGCGCGACTTCTTTGCCTGGGCGGGGCCGATCATAGGGCCTGACAAGGCGTTCATCCGGCTTACGCTTGTTTATGGGATCGGGATCGGCCTTCTGTCGCTGGCTACCCCGATCTCCGTGCAGATGCTGATTAACTCGGTTGCGAACACGGCGCTGCCCGCCCCGCTCTTTACGCTGGCGGCAATCCTGATGGGGTTGTTGCTGATATCGGCGCTGCTGGGCGCCTTCCGCATGCATTTGATGGAAATGTTCCGCCGCCGGTTTTTCGCCCGGCTGGTCGCGGACATCACTCTGCGCGCTGTTTATGCGCAAAACCCTTTCTTTCAGGACGAACGACGCGGCGACCTGTTCAACCGTTTTTTCGAGTTGATGACCGTCCAGAAAGCGATCCCTTCCCTGCTGATCGGAGGATTTTCCATCATCCTCCAAGCCAGCGTGGGCTTTGTTGTGACCGCTTTCTATCACCCCTTCTTTCTGGCGTTCAACGTCGGCTTCATCTTCGTCGTCTGGCTGATTTGGCGCTTATGGTATCGGGGCGCGATGCGGACGGCGGTGGCACTGAGCTATCGCAAATATGAAGCCGCGCACTGGCTGGAAAGCGTCGGCGGTTCGAACGGCTATTATAAATCGAGCCGCCATCTCCATTTCGCCATGGACCGATCGGAGGAGGCAACGGCCGCTTATGTAGAGGCGCACAGGTCGCATTTCCGTTATGCTTTTCCACAGAGCATCTCGCTGCTGATCCTCTATGCCGTCGCCAGCGCCGGCCTGCTGGCGCTTGGTGGCTGGCTGGTCATTCAGGGACAATTGTCGATCGGCCAGTTGGTCGCGGCCGAACTTATCCTGTCGAGCATCTTCTATGGTGCGGCTCAGCTAGGCCCCTATCTCGACAGCTTTTATGATCTGGTCGCCGGGGCGGAAGAACTTTCCCTGCTTCTCTCCATTCCACAGGAGCAAGTCCCCGAACTCAAGCCGGGCGCGTCCAGGCCAGCCCATGGCGCCCTTGTGCTCCATTCCGTCCGCGCGCCGATCGGTCGGGACGAAGCCGAGATCGACATCGTCATTCCTGGGGGCAGTCGCCTGATGGGTGCCGCCGAACCGGATATGGACCGCGTGCTTGCTACGCTTCTGAAACGGCATATCAGGCCGACAAGTGGCATCATCACGCTGGGCGGCACGGATATCACCTCGCTTGATATGTACCAGCTACGCAGCGACGTTATCGTTCTCAACCGATCGACCATCGTGGAAAGTTCGATACGCGATTATCTGTCCCTGTCGCGCGCCGAGGATGATTCCGCGACGATGATGGATGTCCTGCAGGTGGTGGGGCTCGACGCACGAATTGCCGCGTTGCCCGATGGCATGGACACGCGCCTGTCTTCTACCGGCTGGCCCCTGGCGCTGGTCGAAATCATGCAGTTGAAACTGGCGAGCGCCCTGCTTGCCCAGCCGCGCATCCTGGTCCTGTCGGCGCTGTACGACATGGTGCCGGTCGAACATCTTCAGGCTGCCTTCGAAATGTTGAAGGGCAAACCCGTGACCATCCTCTATTTTTCCAGCCGACCGCATGACATCACCTTGGATGGCTGGCTGTGGCTGGGGCGCAAGGAGCAACGTCTGGTGCCCGACAGGGAAAGCCTGGATGCCCTGCGCGCTGGTGCTGGCAAGGAGGCTGGCGATGCCCTTCCGCGCTAATCACCTCTCGCATTTCAAGACCCTGGCGAGCATTCGCCCGCCCCGGCTGACCCGCGTGCTAGCCTGGATGCTGACGGCCACCATTATTGGCTGCATCCTGTTCATGATCTTCGTGCCATGGGTGCAGACCGCACCGGGCACGGGTGCCGTCATTGCGCTCGATCCGCGCGACCGGGTGCAGAATATTACCGCGCTCGTCCCCGGCCGGATCGAACAATGGTATGTCACCGACGGCAGCCTGGTGAAGCGCGGCGATCCGATCGCGCGGATCAGCGACAATGATCCCAATCTGCTCGACCGCCTGCGCGCCGAAAGGGCGCAAGCCGATGTCGAAATCGTCGCAGCACAGCAAGCCATGCGCGTTGCGCAGCTCGACGTGTCACGCATGGAAACATTGTATCGCGAAGGTCTGGCACCACGCCGTGACTATGAACTGGCGCAGATCAAGGTCAGTGATTATGCCGCGAAGGTCGCGCAGGCCAAGGCGGAGCGCACGCGCGTCGATGTCAGCCTCAATCGCCAATCGGTCCAGATGATCCGCGCGCCCCGCGATGGTCGCGTGCTGCGGATTCAGGGCGGCGACAATGCGACCATGGTCCGCCCCGGCGACATTGTCGCGACCTTTGCGCCGGAAGAATCGCAGCGTGTTGTCGAGTTGTATGTCGATGGCCGCGACGTTCCGCTGATCCATCCAGGTCGGCGCGTCAGGCTGGAATTTGAAGGTTGGCCCGCCATCCAGTTCAGTGGCTGGCCCTCCGTCGCGCAGGGCATGTTCGACGGCAAGGTACGCGCCATCGACGTATCGGCATCGGCCAATGGCCTGTTCCGCATATTGGTCGAACCAGCTGCGGATCGCCCGCCATGGCCGCAGGAACCCTATGTCCGGCTGGGTGCCAAGGTACGCGGTTGGGTATTGATGGATACGGTCAGCGTCGGCTTTGAACTGTGGCGGCAACTCAACGACTTCCCGTTGCAATTCCAGCGACCCGGCAATGTCCCCGACGCATCGGCGACAAATCCGACCGATAGCAATGCCGATGCCAAGTAAGCGCCTGCTCATCCTTGTCGCGCTCATGGCGACGGTCGGCCCTGCGCTCGCGCAGGACATCGCCCCCTTGCCGACGCGCGCACCTGTCGCGCCCCTATCCGGCCCGTTGCAACTGGCCGATGTGCTGGCCTCTTCCAGGCAGCATGCCCCCCAGGTGCTCGAAGCGCTTGCACGGGTGCGCGGCGCGGAAGGCAAGCGCCTGTCGGCCGAAGGCGCATTCGACACGGTTTTTTCCGCTGCAGCCGACACCCGGCTAACCGGCTATTATGACAATCGCTATGCGGAAACGAAGCTGACGCGCCCGCTCGAACAATGGGGCGGCAATGTCTATGGCGGCTATCGCCTATCCGATGGGCGCTTCCCCATTTATGAGGACAAAAATTATACCAACCAGTTTGGCGAGATAAAGGCGGGCGTCGTGCTGGCGCTGCTGCGGGACCGCGCCATCGACGACCGTCGATTTAACCGCACCCAGGCCGAAGCTGACATTGCGCTGGCCGATGCCGATCGTCTGTTCATTGCCATTGGCGTGCAGCGCCGGGCACTCGATGCCTATAATCAATGGGTGGTTGCGGGAGAACGGCTGGAGATTGTCCGCAACCTGCTGAACTTGGCGCAGGACCGGCAAAAGGGCCTGGAACGACAGGTCACGCTGGGACTGCGCCCGCGCATCATTCTGACGGAAAATCAGCAGAATATCCTGCGTCGACAGACATTGGTGGTGGAGGCGGAACAGGCGCTCGCCAGTGCCGCCAACACACTCTCGCTATATTGGCGTGACGCCGATGGGCGGCCGGTCATCCCTTCGCCCGCGCAATTGCCATCGGACTTGCCCGCCCCCCTCCCCCTGCCGATCGATCCCAAATCCGCGCTGTCGATGCGACCGGACCTGCGTACCATCGACGTGCGGATGCAGGTGGCGCGCGACCGGCTCGCGCTGGACCAGAATGCGCTGTTGCCGCGCCTCGACCTCAACGCCGAAGCGTCACGCGACATCGGGCCGATCGGCGAAGGCGGCCGGTCGCGCGAGGGCACCGAGACGCGCATCGGGCTGACCTTTACCCTGCCGCTGCAGCGTCGCGCAGCGCAGGGCCGCATAATGCAAACCCAGGCGGAGATCGAGGCGGCGATGCTGCGTGGCCAAGGCCTGCGGGAACAGATTGTCGCGGAAATCGACACGATCGGCGTCGCGGTCGATGCAACGCAGCGGTTGCTGACGCTGGCGGGCGACGAGCAAGCGCGGGCGCAGGACATGGCACAGGCCGAACGCCGCCGGTTCGAAATGGGCGCGAGCGATTTTTTTCTGGTCAATATTCGCGAGGAGTCGGCGGCCGATGCGGCGTTGCGGAAGCTGGATGCCGCCTATCGCCAGTTGATCGCCCATGCCGACCTGGCTGCGGCCAGCGCCGACACCGACGCCTTGGGGCTGTGAACGGTCAGCGGCCCATCGTCGCTGCTATCTGCAATCGGAAAGTCTGACCTGACGCCGGTGCGGCGATGGCGGTGATGCCTTGTTCCTTGAGCAGCGCGGCGATCGCTAGCGCCCGGCGCTGGGGCAAGGATGGCCGTTCGAGAGCCTCGGTGGGCAAGCCGGGCACGGACAGTTGCGGACTGTTCCAGCGTTTCGCCGCCCAGGCGGACAGCAGCACCGCCTGCTGCGCTTGCGCGTCCAGAGCATCCACATTGTCGGCAAAGGCGATGACCGGCAGTGGCGTAAGCGGAGGGATGATCGCCACTTCCCAGTCCTCCACGGACTGGGCAGCGCGTTGTTCCAACGCGCCATAGGTTGTGAGGTCAGCGCCCGGCAAGACGGCGGCGGTTGCCGTCACCCGCTGATGATCGCGGTCGATCGTCACAGCATCTGGCGCGACCCCGGCCGCCAGCGCGACCAGCCCTGCAACCCGGTTCGCTCGGCCGCGATCATTGGCTAGCGCCTCATTAGCCTGCTGCAATTCCGCCCGTTGCGCCTCGACCGATCCTGCGCCCGGATCGAGCAGGACCTGATCCACCCGCAACGCCACGGGACGGCCCAGCCGGTCACTAAGGTCGGTTTGAAGCATGGCGTTGCTCTCCGCGCGGGATCGCGGTGCGATGACGACGGTGCGTACCGTCAGCGGTGTCCGGTCGAAATTCACATCAAGCTGGGTAATCCGCGACTCTGCGCCATAGCGATCGGACAGGAAGGAACGGATTTGGTTGACGGCGACCGCCTCGCCCGCGATCCGGCTCAAGGATATTGCCAGCGGCACGGCCATCACGACGAAGACTAGCGTAAGCAGCACGGTCTGGGTCCAGCTTTGCTGGCTCGACAGATAATGGCCGAAACCATAATAGCGCGCCATCACCATCGCCGACAAGGCGATGGTCACAAAGTTGGTGACGAACAGGGCGAGCGCGCCGCCCAGAATCGGCATATTCCAGGTTGCAAGGCCAAAGCCGACGACGGCCAGCGGCGGCATCAAGGCCGTAGCGATGGCGACGCCCACGATCGTTTCGCCGCGCCCGCGAATGATGGCGAAGGTGCCAGCCAGCGCGGCGAAGAGAGCAACCAGCAGATCGAACAGATTGGGCCGGGTGCGCGCCAATATCTCGGCCGTGGGTGCTTTTAGCGGCGACACCAAGACGATGAAGGCGGTGAATAGCAGCGCGGCGGCTGCCCCGATCGCCAGCGCCGAGAGCGAGCGGCGCAGTTCGGCAAAGTCGAATAGCGCAAGACTGAAGCCCAAGCCCAGAATCGGGTTCATCAGCGGCGATATCAGCATCGCGCCGATCACGACGGCAGGTGATGACAGCAGCAGCCCCAGCACCGCAATGCCCGCCGACATCATCGTCATGAACAGATAGCGTGGCGTACAGCCGCTTTCCTCCACGATGCGGGCGACGACCTTTTCCTGATCGACAGATCCGACCACGGATTTGCGCCACCAGCGATAAAAGGGAATATGGTCCCAGCGGGCGGGATAGGGATGATCAGCAGAAGGCGGGGTCATGCTATGGATAGTCCCTTCACATCATCCAATAGATGGCAAAACAGGTCACCAGGCCGACGATGATGTTCATGGGCAGGCCGATCTTCACAAAATCACTGAACCGATAATCCGCCGCTGCATAAACCATCGTGTTGGTCTGATACCCGATCGGCGTGGCAAAACTGGCTGATGCGGCGAACATTACGGCCACGATAAGTGGTCGTGGATCGACGCCATTCTGCCCCGCTATGCCGATGGCGATCGGCGTCATGATGACGGCGACGGCATTGTTGGTGACGGTTTCGGTCAGCACCGATGTCGCGGCATAGATGGCGATGATCAACGCCAGCGGCGGGAGCGCCGCCATCCATGGCGACAGAGTGGAGACGATCAATGCCACACTGCCGGATTTTTCGAGGGCCAGGCCGATGGCAAGCATGGCGAAGATCAACACGATGACATTGCCATCTATCGCCGACCAGGCTTCCTCCGCGTCCATGCAGCGGGTCGCCAGCACGATCGCAACGCCGATCAGCGCCAGCGCGAACACCGGCATGATGTTGAAGGCCGCGCCGAGAATGACCATCGCCAGTGTCAGTGCAGCGATCGGCGCGCGGCGACGGCGATAGGGCCTGACGCTGCTGGTATCCTCCGCGAAGAAATTCATATTCTCCCGCAATGCGATGGCCGCCTGATCGTCGGCGGCGACCAACAAGCTGTCGCCTGCGCGCAGTCGCACATTGGGGAGGTCCGGCCCGGCGACATGGCGGGGACGACTAAGCCCCAATATGCGGACGCCCAGGTTGGACAGAAAGGGAATTTCCCTCAATTTCCGGCCGATAGCGGGATGGGTGGGGGCGAGGGTAATACCGATCAGCCCGACCGTACTGTCGCGTTCGTCCGCCGCCAGCCGGATCGGCCTGCCGACATTCTGAAGACCGACGACGAAGTCATGCGACCGGGCCAACGCATCCAATTCATGCGCGCTCGTTGCGACAATGACCCGGTCAGATGGCAGGATGATATCGTCATTGCTGATGTTGCGCAGTATCTGCGACCCGCGGGCAATGCCCAATATGCGCACGGAACCACGACGCAACGCCTTGATGTCGCCCAGTCGGGCACCATCGTCCTTTATCTTGGGGCAGAGTTCGGTAATGTAGAGCCGATCGCTATCGACGTCGAGTTCGTTATCCGGCCGGTTGGGTAGCAGCAGAGGCCCTAGAATGAGCAGAGTCGCGCCGCCAGTGAGCAGCGCCACCAGCCCGACCGAGGTAATTTCGAATATGCCGAAAGCCGCCTGCCCATTTTCCTGCGCGACGCCATCGACCAGCAGGTTCGTGGACGTGCCGACCAGGGTCAAAGTGCCGCTGAGAATGGCAAGGTAGGAGAGCGGAATGAGCAGGCGCGTCGCCGCGATTCCGACCGTGCGCGCCAGTCGCTTTACCAGCGGGATCAGCACCATCACCACGGGCGTATTGTTGACGAAGGCGGGCGCCAGCATGGCGGTGCCGAGCAATTCCGCCACCGTGCGCTTTGGCCGTTCCTTGGCCCGCATGATCATCAGGCTGGCCAGGGCCTCGATCGCGCCAGTGCGGATGAGGGCACCGGAGAGAATGAAGAAGGCCGCGATCGTGATGGGCGCGGGATTGGCGAAGACCGTCAGCAGGTCAGCCGGGGTCAACATGCCGGTCACCAGCATGAGGATGGCCCCGATGACGGCGATCACGACAGGCGGAAACCGCTCCATCGCAAAGGCCAGGAACAGCAGTACGACCAGAATGAGGCCTGCCACCGGCCCCGCTTCGGGCCAGCGGGCAAAGAGCGTTCCTCCCTCCATCAGCACAGGAAACCGCGCATCAAAGCCTTACCATCCGGTCGTTCATAATGCCCCTGTCGATCTAACCCAAATGCCTGTGTCGGCAGCATAACGACTTCAAGTCATTAAGGAACCAGCGCCGGATGAATTTGGTGCAGGTGGCCGACAGAAAAAGGCCGGTGGATCGCTCCACCGGCCTCTTCTTTGTCGTTGAGAAGGATGGACTTAGAAGTCCATGCCACCCATGCCGCCCATGCCGCCGCCGGGCATGCCGCCCATGGGCGACTTGTCGTCAGCAGGCATTTCCGAGATCGCCGCTTCGGTGGTGATCAGCAGGCCAGCAACCGAAGCTGCGTCCTGCAGAGCCGCACGAACGACCTTGGTCGGATCAATGACGCCAGCGTCGACGAGGTTTTCGTAGACGTCGGTCGAAGCGTTGAAGCCACGGGTTTCGTCATTTTCGCGCAGCAGGTTGCCGGCAACCACGGCACCATCAACGCCCGCATTCTGGGCGATCTGGCGCAGCGGCGCTTCGATCGCCTTGCGGATGATGTCGATACCACGGGTCTGGTCGTCGTTCGCGCCCTTCATGCCGGCCAAAGCCTTGGTGGCATAGAGGAGTGCGGTGCCGCCGCCGGGGACGATGCCTTCTTCAACGGCTGCACGGGTGGCGTGCAGGGCGTCGTCGACGCGGTCCTTGCGTTCCTTGACTTCGACTTCCGAAGCGCCGCCAACCTTGATGACGGCAACGCCGCCAGCGAGCTTGGCCAGACGTTCCTGCAGCTTTTCCTTGTCATAGTCCGAGGTGGTGTTCTCGATCTGCTGACGGATCTGCTCGGTACGGCCCTTGATCGAGTCATGGTCGCCAGCGCCATCGACGATGACGGTGTTGTCCTTGTCGATGGTGACGCGCTTGGCGGTGCCGAGCATCGCCAGCGTGACGTTCTCAAGCTTGATGCCCAGGTCTTCCGAAATCACTTCGCCCTTGGTCAGGACAGCGATATCTTCCAGCATCGCCTTGCGACGATCGCCAAAGCCAGGAGCCTTGACGGCCGCGACCTTGAGGCCGCCACGCAGCTTGTTGACGACCAGGGTCGCCAGCGCTTCGCCTTCGATGTCTTCGGCGATGATCAGCAGGGGACGACCCGACTGAACGACCGCTTCAAGGATCGGCAGGATCGACTGCAGGTTGCTGAGCTTCTTTTCGTGGATCAGAATGTACGGATCAGCCAGCTCTACAGCCATCTTTTCCGGGTTCGTCACGAAATAGGGCGACAGATAGCCACGGTCGAACTGCATGCCTTCGACAACGTCCAGCTCGAATTCGAGACCCTTGGCTTCTTCAACCGTGATCACGCCTTCCTTGCCGACGCGCTCCATGGCTTCGGCGATCTTTTCGCCAACCACGGTGTCGCCATTGGCCGAGATGATGCCGACCTGGGCAATTTCCTTGGTCCCGGCGACGGGCTTGGAACGGGCCTTGAGGTCTTCGACAACCTTGATGACCGCGAGGTCAATGCCGCGCTTGAGGTCCATCGGGTTCATGCCGGCGGCAACCGACTTCATGCCTTCACGGACGATCGCCTGCGCCAGGACGGTCGCAGTGGTCGTGCCGTCGCCAGCAATGTCGTTGGTCTTCGATGCGACTTCGCGCACCATCTGCGCGCCCATATTTTCGAACTTGTCCTTGAGTTCGATTTCCTTGGCGACGCTGACGCCGTCCTTGGTGATACGGGGGGCGCCGAAGCTCTTGTCGATCACGACGTTACGGCCCTTGGGGCCCAACGTCACCTTGACCGCGTCGGCCAGGATGTCGACACCGCGCAGAATGCGCTCACGAGCGTCGCGGGAAAACTTTACGTCTTTCGCTGCCATGGTCTTAATACCTTCTATCGAGAAATTGCAAAATGGCGAAGTTCACACCGTTGCTGGGCATGAAAATCGCGAACCGACAATCAGGCGACGACGCCCAGAATGTCCGATTCCTTCATGATCAGCAGGTCTTCGCCGTCGACCTTGACCTCGGTGCCCGACCATTTGCCGAACAGCACGCGGTCGCCAGCCTTGACGTCGAGCGGGGTGACCTTGCCATCTTCAGCCTTGGAGCCGGTGCCGACGGAGACGATCTCGCCTTCCTGCGGCTTTTCCTTGGCGGTGTCGGGGATGATGATCCCACCGGCGGTCTTCGCTTCCGCTTCGATGCGGCGGACGAGAACACGGTCGTGCAATGGACGAAATGCCATGTTGATTGCCTTTCCCTTCTATTTGGGATGGGTCCGGCGCGCGATCCGGGGATGATTTCCCCGCAAAACCGCAATCGCCTTGTCCGTCTCCCCTTGAACTGCGTCGCTGTTAGCACTCGTTGAAGGAGAGTGCTAGCGCCGTGAATATGGAATGGTGCTTTTTTCCGTCAAGACGCTTTTGCAGAAAAATTTGATGAGGGCGGGCAACCTTGCACCGGCTTCTTGGTTATGGCTGTCAGCGACCTGAGCGCCACGCGCATGCGGCGAACGGACTAACTATTGCCATGGTCGGCTGTTTCATGTCGCGACCGTAATTTTTCATGAACGCTGCATCCCCTGCCTCGCCCGGCCGTTGGTCGAGAAGAACCATAATAAGAGGATGCACCATGGCCTATTCGAAGATTGTCGTTGCCGTTGATATCAACGATGTCCTGCACGCGCGCGCCGCGATCGATGCGGCGGCGGCTGTTTGCGGTCCCGAAACGACCGTCCATATGCTCTATGTCCGCTATCATATGCCCACGCGCTATTCCGAGCTTTTAGGGCGCGATCTCGACATCAAGGAAGAGGCCGAGGCGCTGGCGCTGATGCGGCAATGGGCGACCGAGGGTGGCCTTGCCGAGGGGCAGGTCCATTTCGATACGCGGCGCGGCCGGGTGCGCGACGAAGTGATCAGCGCGGCCGAGCGGACGGGCGCGACGCTGATCGTGATCGGGTCGCATGAGCCGTCTTTCTCCTCGAAACTGCTGGGGTCCAATGCCAGCGCGATCGTGCATCAAAGCCCGGTCAGCGTTCTCGTGGTGCGGGCATCAGCGGAATAATCCCGACAAGCCCGGCGGCTGTCGGTTGCAGGGGGTGGGGTCGCCACTTACGTTCGGCCCATCCTTTCACGATCCTGGAGCCAGCCCCGCATGACCGACAGCTATACCCCGCCCCGCGTCTGGACCTGGGACAAGGACAATGGCGGGGCGTTCGCCAATATCAACCGGCCGATCGCTGGCGCGACCCACGACAAGGCGTTGCCGGTGGGCCAGCATAAGCTCCAGCTCTATTCGCTCGCCACGCCCAATGGGCAGAAGGTGACGATTCTTCTGGAAGAGTTGCTGGAGGCGGGTTTCAGGGATGCCGATTATGATGCCTGGCTGATCAAGATCGGCGATGGCGACCAGTTTTCGAGCGGCTTTGTGGCGGTCAATCCCAATAGCAAGATCCCCGCGCTGATGGACCATAGCGTGTCGCCGCCGCAGCGGGTATTCGAATCGGGTGCGATCCTGCTGTACCTCGCCGAGAAATTCGGTGCTTTCCTGCCGACCGATCCGGCCAAACGCACCGCGGCGCTGAGCTGGTTGTTCTGGCAGATGGGGGCCGGGCCGCTGCTCGGTGGCGGCTTTGGGCATTTCTATGCCTATGCGCCGGAAAAATACGAATATCCGATCAACCGCTACACGATGGAAGTGAAGCGGCAGTTGGACGTGCTGGACCGGCATCTGGCGGACAGTGCCTATATGGCGGGCGACGAGTATAGCATCGCCGACATCGCCATCTGGCCCTGGTATGGTGGGTTGGTGCTGGGCCGCGCCTATGAGGCGGCGGAATTTCTGGACGTTGCGAGCTATAAGCATGTCGTGCGTTGGGCGCAGCAGATTGACGCGCGCCCGGCGGTGAAGCGCGGGCGGATGGTCAACAAGGCAAATGGCCCGTTGGAAGAGCAATTGCACGAACGCCACGACGCGAGCGACTTTGCGACCCGGACGCAGGACAAGCTGTAGAGCGAAGGCTGAGCGGCGTCGCGCGGCACGACCGAAGATGTTGCGCGCGCGCAACATTGTTACAAGGGGCTGGACGAGGCGGCGGAGCGGGGTAAGACAGGCGGGCAAGACATAAGGGAGTCATCGCCATGGATCGCCGCCTCTTTCTCTCCTCCGCCGGGGCCATTGCCCTCGCCGCCTCCGCCCCGCGCGCGCTGGCGCAGATGGCGGGCAATGACGATGCGCGGCTATCGGCCGCCTTCGCCGCCATTTTCGAGAAGCAGCTCGATATGTCGCCCGGCATGGTCACGAGCCTTGGCCTGGACAAGGGCGCGCGCGCCGGGGCGAAGAGCCAGTTGGACGACAATAGCAAGTCGGCGATGATGAAGCGGCTGACGATGACGCAGGCGGCGATCAAGGAGCTGGAGGGCTTCCAGTCGGCCAGCCTGTCGGACCCGCAGCGGCTCAATCTGGAGGTGGTTCTCTATTCGTTGGGGCAGCAGACGGTCGCGCCTGCGACCTTTGGCCTCAATAGCGCGGTGCGCCCCTATCGCATCTTCCAGCAGGGCGGCAGTTACTTCTCCACCCCGGATTTTCTGAATACGGCGCATACCATCAACAATGTAGCCGATGCGGATGCCTATATCGCCCGGCTCAATGCTTTCGCCCGCAACCTGCGAACTGACACGGCGGTCCAGCGGGACGAGGCGGCGCGCGGCTATCTTGCGCCCGGCTGGTCGCTCGACCTGACGCTGGCGCAGATGCGCAAGCTGCGCGATCAGCCCGCCGCGGCCAGTTCGATCGTGGAATCGCTGGTCAAGCGCGCTGCGGCCAAAAATGTGGCGGGCGATTGGCAGGGGCAGGCGACAGCCGTTGTCGAGAAGGCCATCTATCCCGCGCTCGATGAGCAGATCGCAGCGATCGAGGCGCTCAAGGGCGGCACGGTAGCGGGCGATGGCATATGGCGCGCGCCGCGCGGCGACGAAATCTATGCCGCCGCGCTCAAGAGCGCGACCACGACCGATATGAGCGCCGACGAAATCCATGCGATGGGCGTGGAGCAGGTCGCGGAAATCAGCGGGCAACTCGATACGATTCTCAAAGCGGCAGGCTATAGCAAGGGCACGATCGGCGAACGGCTGGCCGCGCTCAATGCCGAGCCGTCGCAGCTCTATCCCGATACGGCGCAAGGCCGCAGCGACCTGATCGCCGCGCTCAACGCCGAAGCCAAGCTGATGCAGGCGAAATTGCCGCAGGCGTTCGCCACCATTCCCGACACGCCGCTGGAAATCCGCGCGGTGCCGGTCGAGATTCAGGATGGCGCATCGAACGGCTATTATAATCGCGCGGCGCTCGACGGGTCGCGGCCTGCCATCTTCTTCATCAACCTGAAGGCGATTGGTGATTGGCCCAAATATACGCTGCCTGCGCTCAACTATCATGAGGGCGTGCCGGGGCATCATCTGCAGATTTCGACCGCACAGACCGCAGGCGACATTCCGATGCTGCGCAAGACGGCGTTCATGAGCGCCTATAGCGAAGGCTGGGCGCTCTATGCCGAGCAACTGTCCGACGAGTTGAAGGGCTATGCCACGCCGCTCGACCGGGCGGGGTATCTGCAATCCTTCCTGTTCCGCGCGGCGCGACTGGTGGTCGATACGGGCATCCATGCCAAGCGGTGGAGCCGCGAGCAGGCGACCGCCTATATGGTGGAAAAGACGGGCTTTACCCCTGCCCGCTGCCAGCGCGAGGTGGAGCGTTATTGCACCCAGCCGGGACAGGCGACCAGCTATAAGGTCGGCCATGGCGTATGGACCAAGGCGCGCGCGGCGGCGCAGGCGGCGATGGGCGAGCGCTTTGATATCAAGCAGTTCCACGCCATTCTTGAGGAAGGCGCGATGCCGCTGTCGATGCTGGAGAAGCGCGTCGCCGCACGGGCGAAGATGGGCGGTGTCTAATCCGTTTTTATCGTCATCCCCGCGACGGCGGGGATGGCAGTGGATTTAAGCTAGAGTGCGATAGCTTAAGATTCCTTCTCTTCGTCATTGCGAGCGCAGCGAAGCAATCCACTGGCATCACAATGG
>NZ_JAZDXA010000113.1:0-807 GCF_040170545.1 Sphingobium sp. MK2 | reverse complement strand
TGATCGCTTCAATCCGCATGCTCACGCGCAGAACCGCAAGATATTGCTTCGCTTGAGAAACTTCTGAATCAGGCACTGAGAAACGCGGCGGAATAGCCTTCGGCACAGGGTGATAGATTGTCGAGGAGCGGTATTTGTGAAACAGGACCACCGGGACTGCGTTGCCCGCTGATGGACATGTATGTCTCATGGCGGATCAATGATCCTAATGGATTGCGAAAACCTTTCGCCGTACGGATGCTCACCGGATCGATTTCGATGTGAACATCGGGGATGTGAACGCCTTTCCATGTGTCATTCTGGTCGCGCTCAAACGTTATGAAATCTGATTCCAGCATCACGGCATATTTCTTGCCGCCTACCTTGCATAGCAGCATCCGCTCCTCCTCGTCATCGCGTGGAAGGAGCATCGTCATGACGATGCCTTGAGTGATCGGGCCAACGAAGCATTGGGAAGGTTTTAACATGGCGGTTCCTATCGGCGCTGTAACGGCTCACTGGCCTGCTGCCGGTTTGGCGGACACCAAGATAGGCTCATTCAAGCTACACCAGCTTGTGTTTCGAAGTCGATGGGGCTGAGATACCCCAAGGTTGAGTGCCGGCGTGTCGGATTATAAAATCTCTCGATATAATCGAACACATCGGCTCGGGCCTGATCTCGCGACCGGTAGACCTTCCTCCTGATCCGTTCGGTTTTGAGAGAGGAGAAGAAGCTTTCCATCGCAGCATTGGGGAGTGTCAGGATTTCCGTGTGCGGGCGGGCGGTTGATCATCAGGCCGCCATGGCTCTGATGAAACGTTCGCCGA
>NZ_JAZDXA010000112.1:0-814 GCF_040170545.1 Sphingobium sp. MK2 | reverse complement strand
TCACTCCATCTCTTCGCAAAGAGGTGTGAATCACAACATGCTGGTATTGCTCAACAACTTTCGGTTCGGGCACTTAGACAAAGCTGTCGGTTCCACACTTGGGGCTGAACGGCCGCTTCCAGCGAAAGCCGCCGTTTATGATCTTGGCCGTGCAACGGCATTTAACGTCCAATTGGTCCACTGGCTATGTCCACGCCGAGCGATCCCCGTGCGTGTAATGAGCCATCCTGTCTCGTTGCACAGCAGGATGGACACTCCCGATCGATATCCGTTCGGTGTTCGCCACCGGAGCGCTTTACCCCTCCACAGGCCTGTCAGGTCGAAAGCTCTCGTCGAACGATCTCCGCTCCAGCGCCCAAAGCAGCCAGCTTGCCGTTCGCTACACGGCGCGACAATGGTGCCATACCACAGTTGGTGGATGGATAGAGATTGTTGACATCCACAAACTGCAGTGCTTTGCGTAGTGTCTCGGCCACCTGCTCGGGCGTTTCGATGATGTCGCTTGCCACGTCGATGGCGCCGACCATCACCTTCTTGCCCCGAATGAGCTCGATCAGGTCCATCGGCACGCGGGAATTATGGCATTCCAGCGAGATGATGTCGATGCTGGACTCTTTTAGCTTGGGAAAGGCATCCTCATATTGACGCCACTCGGATCCCAGAGTTTTCTTCCAATCCGTGTTGGCTTTGATGCCGTAGCCGTAGCAGATGTGAACGGCAGTCTCGCACTTGAGCCCCTCAGTGCCCGAACCGAAAGTTGTTGAGCAATACCAGCATGTTGTGATTCACACCTCTTTGCGAAGAGATGGAGTGA
>NZ_JAZDXA010000111.1:0-839 GCF_040170545.1 Sphingobium sp. MK2 | reverse complement strand
CATATCGTCAGGCCCGCATCAACAGTGGCCTGCTTTTACTCCGCCCCGATGGCCTGGAATCTGACCGCCGTTGACACGCATCCGCTCCATGTCGTGCCGCTCAATCACCGCGATATTCTGCTCACCGGCAGGTTCGACCCCATGCGAGTTGCCATTCAGAACATGACCGATCAGGAGCGCGGCGAGATGCGGCGGGTCGTAGTGACCACATGCTGCGAGGTCATGCGCGACTGCGACGACCCGGAAATCCGCGCCGACATGTTCAACATCCTGCGCCAACTCAAGGTGACATATGAAAGCTGACAGATCGCTGGCGGAGCGCCGCCGCATGGAGCGGGAGCAGCAGGCGGAGATTCGCGCTGCGTTGGCACCCCGTCACTTCGCTGCGATGGAGGAAGAGCAGGCAATCACTGCCTACTGGTTCTTCCATGCCATTGAAGCTGGACCGCGCATCCGTGCCATCTTGGCGCGCATGGGTTGCGGTTCGGTGCCGGTGCCTGCCACCGTGGTCACTGCCGAGCCTGAAGCCGTCGCGGTCGCACCTGCACCCGTGCCACTGCCGGTCCGTGCCGGTGCGCCGGACCTGCCCTTTGACATGCGCGAGCGGCTGGGACTGCGATAACCACAATGGCTGGCGTCCGAGCCTTACAGAAGCGGTTGGAGCGGTTGGAGGATGCCGGGAAGCCGAAGCCGTCGCTTATCGCGGTCTGGTATGGTTCGTTCGACGCATGGGTTGAGCAGGCGGTTCTGCCGGGGGTGGAGAGTAAGCGGGGTCTGAGGGGCGCCTTGCGCGGTGCCCATTCGCCGGGATGATTACCGCTCTTTTAGCGAGGTGGCGG
>NZ_JAZDXA010000110.1:0-851 GCF_040170545.1 Sphingobium sp. MK2 | reverse complement strand
CTAGGGTCAGGACTCATTGATTGATCCAGAATATAACGGTCGCGGCGATGCAGATGGCGGACATGAAGGTATGGGCGCAACGATCGTAGCGCGTGTGGATGCGCCGCCAGTCCTTGATCCTGCCGAACATATTCTCGACTTTGTGCCGCTGTCTATAGAGCGCCGTGTCGTGTGGAATGGGCACTTTCCGGTTCCCCTTTGACGGGATGCAGGCCGTGATCTTGCGGTCGGCCAGTGCCGCGCGGAACCAGTCGGCGTCATAGCCCTTGTCGCCCAGCAGGACCTTTGCCTTCGGGAAGGCATCGATCATCAGTGCAGCGCCCTTATAATCGCTCATCTGCCCTTCACTGAGCAGCATGATGAGCGGTCGGCCTTTGCCATCGCATACGGCATGTAGCTTGGAGTTCAGGCCGCCTTTGGTGCGTCCGATACGTCGGGGAACATCCCCTTTTTAAGCAGGCTTGCCGCCGTCCGGTGTGCTTTCAGGTGGGTTGCATCGATCATCAACTGGTCGGGCTTGCCGCCCTTTGCTGCCAAGCCAGCGAAGATTTTGTTGAACACGCCGAGCCTGCTCCAGCGGATGAAACGATTGTAGATCGTCTTGTGTGGGCCATACTCCTTGGGCGCGTCGCGCCACATCAGCCCGTGCTTGATGACGTAAATAATCCCAGACACTATCCGCCGATCATCCACTCTTGGCACCCCATGAGACAAGGGAAAATACGGCTCGATCCGGCGCATCTGCGCCTCACTCAGCAGAAACGGAACATCCATCGGCAGCGCCTCCTAACGCTGCTATTGAATCAACCCATCACCCAATGCGCAAGCAATTTAACAGGTCCTGACCCTAG
>NZ_JAZDXA010000109.1:0-855 GCF_040170545.1 Sphingobium sp. MK2 | reverse complement strand
CTAGCCCGTGTTGACAAAAGGGGTTCCCAACGGGCTGGAGTTCTGATTCAAGGCTGCTCTTTAAGGAGCAGTCATGGACCGTGGGGACTTGTCGGATGCTGAGTGGGAACTGATTGGCCCCCTGCTGCCATCCGAGCGGGGGCGCTGGGCTCGACCATCTGGCGATAATCGGCGTTTTCTCAACGGCATGCTTCATGTGCTGCGGGTTGGCTGCCCCTGGCGCGACATGCACGAGCGCTACGGCAAGTGGAACTCTGTCTATGTGCGGTTCCGACGCTGGGCCGAGCAAGGCGTTTGGGATGCGCTGTTGCAAACGCTGGTCGATCTGGGCCTGACCGATGACTGGCAGCACATGATCGATAGCACCACGGTTCGCGGCCATGTCTCGGCAGTGGGCGGAAAAGGGGGGCTCTTGCGCAGGCTTTTGGTCGATCACGCGGCGGCTTTACGAGCAAAGTCCACGCCCGCTGCGACAATCAAGGACTGCCTATCGGGTTCATCCTGACTGGCGGCGAGGCTTCAGATTACGCTGCCGTAGATGAACTGATGGCCCTGCCGTTGCCCAAACCCAAGGCATTGCTGGCCGACAAGGGTTACGATGGCGACCGGTTCCGCGAAAACCTGCTCATGCGCGGCATTTTGCCGATCATCCCACCCCGGTCGAACCGGAAAGTGCCGGTCCATCCCGACTATCGGCGCTACAAGGATCGCAACCGCATTGAGCGAATGTTCGGCAAGTTGAAGCAACAACGCCGCATCGCCACCCGCTATGACAAAACCGTCCTGTCGTTCGAAAGCTTCCTCAACCTCGCCGCTGCACGGCTATGGCTGAAGTCTTTTGTCAACGCGGCCTAG
>NZ_JAZDXA010000108.1:0-888 GCF_040170545.1 Sphingobium sp. MK2 | reverse complement strand
AAATCAACCGAATATGGAACGCCGAATTCTACATCATTGAAGTGACGGAAACGCTCGACTTCATGAACATCAAATCAGCGGGGTTTATGGAACGGCTTCGGCGGCCATCATCCGACCAGCATCATTGTCCCGGACCACTCCACTTCCCACCGTCGGCATGGTCGATGATCATCCGGATCGGATCGTCCGGGTAGGACCATGCTGGAGATCGTCGGTACCAGATCGTCTATCAAGATCGTAGCCCGGGATCGTCGGGTGCAGGATCATGAAGTGCGAGATCGTGCATCAGAATGTCGGTCGGAAAATCATCGCGCACTTCATCGAAGGCGGCCGGATCGCGCACCACCCATATAGATGAAGTCACGATGGCGGCCACGGTGATGGGGGACGATCACCTGCTCAATATCTACGTCAAGAATGTATCAGATTTTGAGCAGCTGATCTGGAGGGGGCTGGCGCGATGTTTGGCTGCTGGTGCAGGGCAGTCATATATAGAGGTATCATCGCCATCGATCAGAAATGGTAACATCAGATGTCCACCTTTCTGACGAGGTGTGACGAACGTTCCGATCTCTCTGGATGGCGACACACGATGGCCACCACGGATGCGCAACGCCAAAAATGGACCTGCCAAGGGTCTCAACCCCTACACCCACTACACCGATTTCAGTCCACCCCTACACCCGAGATGGGCGCGAAAAGCGCAGAAATCCGTGCTTTTAAAGACCCGGTGTAGTGGGTGTAGGGGATGTAGACTTACTTTCATTCAACCAGATCATCATTCAAGCCGCCGCCACCGGGGGAATGCAAAACCACCCTACATCCCCGTCACCCCTACACCCTACGGGCCGAGGTCGAGACGATGGGCGATCACGATGAGGTCGTGCG
>NZ_JAZDXA010000107.1:0-929 GCF_040170545.1 Sphingobium sp. MK2 | reverse complement strand
GACGAGCGGGTGAAGGCCTTTCTCGATCGTCCGATCGAAGGCGACTGGCCCTATCTCTGGATGGACGCGACCTACATTAAAGTGCGGCGAGCCGGTCGCATTGTCTCTGTCGCGGTCATCATTGCCGTTGGCGTTAACAGCGATGGCCGGCGCGAAGTGCTCGGCATGGCGATCGGTCATTCCGAAGCTGAGGTCTTCTGGACCGAATTTCTACGCAGTCTTGCCCGTCGGGGTCTGCGCGGCGTGAAGCTGGTGATCTCCGATTCCCACGAAGGCATAAAAGCTTCCGTCGCCAAAGTGTTCAGCGCCACCTGGCAGCGATGCCGGGTTCATTTTATGCGCAATGCGCTGGCCCATGCCGGCAAGAGCGGACGCCGGGTCGTGTCAGCATTCATCGCCACCGCCTTCGCACAGGAAACGCCCGAAGCCGCAAAGGCCCAGTGGCGCAGTGTCGCCGATCAACTACGTCCCACCGTACCCAAGCTGGCTGCTCTCATGGACAATGCCGAGGAAGATGTGCTGGCCTATATGACGTTCCCCGCCCAGCACCGTACCAAGTTGCACAGCAACAATCCGATCGAGCGGCTCAATGGCGAGATCAAGCGGCGCACTGATGTCGTCGGCATCTTCCCCAACGAAGAAGCCATCACCCGTCTCGTCGGCGCTATCCTTCTGGAACAGAACGACGAATGGGCCGTCCAACGCTGCCGCTACATGACACTTGAGAGCGTCTCAGGTTTAAGCGATAATCCCATCATCACGTTGCCTGCCATGGCAGCATGATCAATCCGGCTTAGCCGGAGGTCGCTGTGGCTATCCCAGCGAACCTACACCACGTTGTGGGGCACGATCATGGGCGTGTCGCCCGGGAGGGCGGCTTTGATCTTTGCCAGCTCGGTTGCAAAGCCCCCTCACATGATGTTTCTCCG
>NZ_JAZDXA010000106.1:0-1002 GCF_040170545.1 Sphingobium sp. MK2 | reverse complement strand
CTCGACCCTAGCAAAATCAAGTACTTACGATCTCGTGTTCACTGCGCGTTCCGCCAGCGCTGTCCAACTTGGGCCAAGCGTGTCAACCTCCGTCGCGCTGGTTGTCGATCAGGCACCCGTGGGCAATCTTGCTTTTCCGATCCTTTATGATCTGGCTGCGGTGGAAACGCTGCGCGGACCGCAAGGCACATTATTTGGCCAGGGTGCCTCCGCGGGCGTGATCAACATCCGCACCGTGGCCCCCTCCACCGACCGAATTTCGGTCAGTGGCAGCATGCAATATGCCGACAAGGGGACCGCCGGATCGGAATTTGGGGAGCAGATCTACGATGCGGCAATCAACCTTCCCCTCAGCAACCAGATCGCCCTGCGGGTCGCCTCGCAATATAGGATCGAAACCGGGCTGCAACGCCGGATGAATGCCGTTCCCGGCAAGCCTGCCGGAACAGATAATGAAATCAGCGACTTCGGCATTCGGGGCAAGCTTCTGATCGAGCCAACAACTATGTTCCGCATCAATCTTTCTGCGGAATATGGCAAGCGTGAAGAAGATGGCCAGACCTTTGGCGGGATAGCTATTCGGCCCAACAGCACCACGCCGCTTGGCCCTCCTGGATCAACAGTTGGTGACCTTGCCGCGGCCGCCTATCTCAATCCCGCGACATGCGGAGTTACCAAATTCAGCCTTCGCGCCGAACAATATTGCGAAGAAGGTGCATCGTATATCGAAACAGAAATTCTCGCTTTCTCAGGCAGGATAGATATCGACCTGAACGACGACATTACCCTCACGTCGGTCAGTAGCTATCGTGACCGGAAATACTCTATTCTCCGTCGTGAATTCAGTCGGCTGGTCACAGCACCCGCCGCGCGTAATGAACGCTATGATGAAAATTCCGATGGCTTCAGCCAGGAATTGCGCATCAGCTGGACACCCGCAAAAACCGGCACTTTGATGCTTCCGTTGGGGTAATGGCGGCATGACCGGGGCACAGGGCGCTT